>CAYSQN010000076.1:0-4209 GCA_964433305.1 Microcaldota archaeon
TGATGCCGCGCGAACCCATTTCCTGCACAGCATCGCCAACTTCGTAATAGTTCTTGCACACGTGGGCAAGGGCTTCGATGGCGGACTTTGGCACCCAGCGCTGCGTTCCAATCTTAAGGGAGGGGATGGAATTCTTCTCTATCCTTCCGATGAACGCGCGAAGGTTGAGCTTCTCATGCCTTTTGAGCTCGTTGAATGCCTGCTTGACACTGTAATATTCATTGGAAAGCGCAATCCAGTCGTGGATGACCGGCTTGGGGATGAGCCTCTTGTTCCCTATCTTCTCGGAGTGCACGGACCTGCGCTCCACCCTGCCTCCAAAAGCGCGGAAGGACAGCCCGACTCCCCCCCGCTTGAGCTCATCGTATGCCTCCTCGAGAGTGAAGAGCCCCATGGGCTTGAGCCTTTCCTTCTCCAGCTTGCCTTGGGAATAAAGCCCCTTTGCGGAATCGACAATGTGTGAAATGTTTTCGTGAAGTTCCTTTTCTGCGCCAGCCCTTTTGCTCTTCAAATCGCTGATTTTCATGCCCTTTAGCCTTACGACCACTGGGTCCTTGATTACTTTTTCAATGACTATTCTTTTTCCACGAGGCATACCATCCACCCTTTAATTATCGATTCCTACAATTACATTATTTACCATAACTTCTTTACTGGTGCATGTTTATATAGCTTTCTTCAATTCGAAAAAACCCCCCAGCCGCCTTGCGCAGCCATCCCATCCGCGCCTTCCTGCTGGCAAATGCGCACTTAGTGCAAAATCCTCAAAAGCGCAACCCTGATGGTTTTGTCGTTGATGGACAATGCCTTGAGCTTGCTGACAAGCGCATTCTCCCCAAGCATTGAAAGCCAGGGCGCGAAATGCCCCCCCTTTGCGTGGAAAAGCACGGATTCAAGCGGGGCGTTTTTTATGAGGCTAGACAGCTCCTGGACGTTTTTGGCCCTTCCCACCACTCTGCCGTCCGGCATTTTGAAAACAAATTCCTTTCCTAGCGGGCAGTTTCTCATATGCACAACCTCCAAGCACTCTACTCTTGCGCGGTATTTAAACATTTCTGATTGACGACTTAAAAAGCCGCTGCTGGATTGCGCCCGTTTTAAAGCCTTTTTTGGGCTTTATAAACGGTTTTTAGGGGTTTATAAAGGCCCTTTGCCGCCCCCGCGAGTTCCCCTGCCAAATCCTGTGAGGAAAAATTGTAGCCAAATTTTTCAAAGCACCTCCCGCCAGCTTTTTTGTTCAGCGCCGATGCACTGTACGCGGCGCGAAGGGGCGAGCTGCACCTTGAAAAGAGCGCGGCAGCAAGGCCTGCCAAAACATCCCCGGTCCCTCCCTTGGTCATGCCCGCATTGCCTCCAGGGACGAAAATTACTTTTCCTCCGGAGGCAACGGTGTCCACGGCGCCTTTGAGCAATATGGTGCATCCGTGCTTTTTCGATGCAAGCGCAGCATTGGCAGCGTTCGCCCCCATTCCAAACGCGGCTTCAAATTCCCCGGCATGCGGGGTGAGCATGCAATTTTGGTGCAAAAGCTCCAGGGGCAGCACGCGAAGCGCGGCAGCGTCAAGCACGCATCTTTTCCCAGTCCGAAGTATCTTCCCCAACACCCTCTTCGTTTTCACGCCAACATCCATCCCGTTGCCCACAAGCACGCAATCCGAGTGCGAAAGGGCGAAGGGAAACTTGCCCTTTGGGACGGCAATGACGTTGGGAGTGGCGCCCTTCATTTTTTTCATCAGTGAATTGTTTTCTTCAGTCGATGAAAAATAGACAAGGTCGCAAAACCTGGCTGCCGCAAGGGCGGCAAGGATTGGGGCGCCATGGTAGGTTTTGCTCCCGCCGACAATCAACACCACGCCATTGCCCCCTTTGTGGCTATCCCTTGCCGGGGCAGGCAGGCAAAGAAGGCGTTTATCCATATATGCATTCGTAAAACTACATTCAAAAACCTTCTCGTCATATTACCCCTATGGTAGCATTATCCTCAGAAACGGACGCCATCCGCCATCATTGCGGGGCATTCGGCATCTACTCATTTTCAGGCGAAAGCGTTGCGCACGACATCTACTTTGCGCTCATGAACCTCCAGCACCGAGGTCAGGATTCGGCAGGCGCAGCGACATCTGACGGGAAGAGGGTCTCACTGGTCCGCAAGCTTGGGCTGGTGGGCGACATTTTCGACGAGAAGACAATCGCCTCGTTGAAAGGGCACCTCGGAATAGGGCATGTCCGCTACCCCACGGTCGGGGCTGGCGGGGTAGAAGACTCCCAGCCGTTTTTAGGCGAAGCAAAGGGGCTCAAAATCGCGTTTGCCCACAACGGCAACATCGCCAATTACGGGCGGGCAAAAAAAGCAATGGAAAACCAGGGGGTGCGTTTCGCCTCCACCTGTGATGTCGAGCTCATGCTTGCAGCCTATATTGAGGGCTATGAAAAAACCCAGGACCTCTTTGAGGCGGCAAGCCACATGATGAAAAAAGTGGATGGCGCCTATTCGGTCGTAATGGCAACTTCAGACGGCAGGCTCGTCGCCTTCCGCGACCCCCAATCCATCCGCCCCCTTTGCTGGGGCAGGAGCGGGGACAAAATCGCATTCGCATCCGAGTCGGTGGCCCTTGACATCATTGGCTGCACCCTGAAAGGGGACCTGGCGCCAGGCGAAGTGGTGGTGGTTTCCAAAGACGGGGTGAAGCGCAAGGTCGTTTGCGGCGGGCAATCAACGCGGCACTGCATGTTCGAATACGTCTACTTTGCAAGGCCGGATTCCAAAATGGACTCGCGCTGGATTTACGAGGTGCGCCACAAGCTTGGGGCGCTTTTGGCCGCCTCATCGCCAGTCAAGGCGGACATCATAGTTCCGGTTCCGGACACCGCCCGCTCGGCAGCCGCAGGCTATTGCGAAGTTTCAGGAATACCAATCGCAGAGGGCCTGATAAAGAACCGCTACATCCCCCGCACATTCATCATGCCCTCCCAGAAAAAAAGGCAGGAAGCTGTCCGCCTCAAGCTCAACGCGGTGCGCAATGTGCTTGAGGGGAAGAGGGTCATACTGATGGATGACTCCATCGTGAGGGGAACCACCATGGGCCCCATAGTCAAGCTGGTCCGGGATGCGGGCGCCAAGGAAATCCACCTGCGGATAACCTGCCCCCCAATCATCGGCCCCTGTTTTTACGGAATAGACCTGCCGACCTACAAGGAGCTGATAGCAAACCGCATGGGCGTGGAGGAAATCCGCAAAAAAGTCGGGGCAGACTCGCTAGTTTACCAATCTGTCGAAGCGCTGGTGCAGGCGATAGGGGCGAAAAAAACCGAGCTTTGCCTCGGATGCGTCAACGAGGACTACCCTACACCATTCGGGAAGGAAATATCCTCCAAGATGCGCTCTTCAGATGGCAAGGAGGGCGTGCGCATCTGGGAAGAGGAAGGGTAGGCTTCGGCAAAACAAAAAAGTGACCTCGCATGGCTTCTCCAAAACCCCTCCGGCGGCTGTCCCACTCGCTTACCTTCGGGAACATCTGGCTCTCAGCCCTCTCCCTGATGAAAAAACGCAAGGTTTACGCGTACGCGCTTCCCTCGGAGATAAAAAAGAGGTTCGGATTTGAGCCTGGGAAGCTTATGGCCTATCTGGTGCTCTACAAATTGGAAAGCGAGGGACTAATCTCCTCCGCGATGGAAGGGAGGCGCAAGTACTACAAGCTCACTTTGGCGGGAGCAGGGGCCCTTGAGGGCGGCAAACGCCTTCTCTCGTCCATTTCCAAGAAACTCTAAGTGGTGTGATGAAAAAAACCGCCAAGCGCTTCACCGCCCTGATAACCGGCGTCCCAGGCACTGGGAAGACAACGGCTGCAAAACTGCTCTCGCAGAAAACCAGCGCGGCAGTCATAGACATCAACAAGCTAGTGGTTGCTGCAAAGCTTTACGACTCAATCGACGAATCCGACGGCGCAAAGGTGGCAAACCTCAAGGGGCTCCAGTCTGAGCTGTCATCCGCCATCGCCTCCGAAAAACGCTCGCTTATCGTGGAGGGGCACCTTGGCTGCGAGTTCCCTCTCGGGGTACAAAAAGCCATTGTTCTGCGCTGCAACTCATCCGTGCTTCGCAGCCGCCTTTCCACCAGGAACTATTCACACGAAAAAATCTCCCATACCGCCCTCTCCGAAGCCCTCGACTACTGCACCGCGCTTTGCGAAAAAAATTACGGCAAGCGGA
>CAYSQN010000077.1:0-4189 GCA_964433305.1 Microcaldota archaeon
CCCCCAGGTCCTTGAGTATCTGGTGCTTGGAGGGGGCGGAGGAATAGGCAAAGGCGCAGGTCCTCTCGCCAGCAGAGAGCAAAAAGTGGAGGAAGTTGCTGTCCGTGGTGTGCAGCAGCCCGGGTTCGTTTTGCGCGTGCCTCCCTACAATTTCGATGAACCTTTGCTTCGCGAGTCCTTGATGACGCCCGCAAGGGTGCAGCCCGAGCCCCAAGCCTTCTCGTAAAGGCTCCGGTATGCCCCCACCACCTCCTGGTAAAGGGGGTGCATTTCCGAGTCTTCTGGGGGCTTGTCTGAAAGCAGGGGAGCGATGGAGCCGTCAAGGAGCATGTAAGCGGGATTCTCCCTCCCGATTATCTGCGCGGCGCAGGTGAGCTCCACCTTGAGCCGGAAAAGCGACTTGTGCCAGATGACGTCGTGGGAATCAAGCCCCGCCCTCACATCATAGGCAAGCGGCGGTATGGCCGAGGGGAAGTACAGGTGCGAAGAGGGCCTTGACGCCTTGTAATCAAACACCACCCCGACCGTCCTGCTCAAAAGAAAGTTGAAGCCGTGCAGCTCCTCCCCGATTATGCCGCTGTCCACCGCGGACACCTTCCCGTCCACCGCAACCTTTTCCACCGGGCAATAAAGCGACTCCTCAATGGTCTCGGAAAATTTCATCTTTCCCGAGTTGAACCTCAGCCTTCCGGCAAGGGCCGCGCGCTCCTTTTCGGCGGCCTCAATGCGCGCGGCAATGAGTGAGAGCTCGTCAGGCATAGGCATATAATATTGGGATTTGTTTTTATCCCCATTGGGGCGCAGGCAAGCGGTCCGCCCGCCAGAAAAAACAGGGATATCATGGGTCTCAAGCAGGCAATAGTCGTCCGGGCGGATTTGGGCATGGGCAAGGGGAAGCTTGCCGCGCAGTGCTCCCATGCCTCGCTTTCATCCTACAATAAGTGCGACAAAAAGCTCGCGCAGGAGTGGGAGGAGGAGGGGCAGAAAAAGGTGGTGCTCAAAGTCTCAAGCGAAGAAGAGCTTCTCGCCCTTTACGAAAAGATGAAGCGAGAAGTTCCATGCGCACTAATTCGGGATGCCGGCCACACGCAACTGGAGCCCGGGACAATAAGCTGCTTCGGAGCAGGCCCTGCCGATGAAAAGCTGATTGACAAGTTTGCCGGGCACCTGAAGCTTCTCTAAGCGGATTGCTTTTTTCTCACCGCAACGACTACATGTATTTTCCATGTGCATATGCCTTTCCTGCATCAAAAATAGCCAGCTCTTCCGCTTCTCCCGCCAGCCGCGTGCCTATCTTTCCTGCGCCGCGGCAACCGCCCTCCTTTCGCTTCCAGGCCCCCTCACGCCAGCCGATTTTTTCACCTCGGTGTAAATCCTCAGCACCTCGGCCACGCTCCAGGCCTGCGAAACCGCGCCTGCGGGCGCCATGTCCTTGGGCTGGTACATTTCGGGAAGCGAGCCTACGCACCCCCTGCCAAGCGCATCAGCAAAAGGGCGAAGGGAGGAAAGCACATAGCTTTCGGTGCCGGGATAGACTTTCAATTGCGCATCGTAGAATGCACCCAGCAGCCAAGGCCAAATCATCCCCTGGTGGTATGCGGAGGCGCGCTTTGTTTCGTCTCCACTGTAAGAGTCGCAAAACCTCCTGTCTCTCGGCGAAAGCGTGCGCAGGCCAAGCGGGGTGTAAAGCTCGGAGCGCACGGCATTGAAAACATGCTTCTGCTGCAGCGGCTTGAGGGGCGAGTGCGGAAGGCAAACCGCGAATATCTGGTTGGGCCTCACGCTTGCATCGTTGGGCTCGATGGTGTCAAGAAGCGCGCCATCTGAAGCCGACAGGAAATTCTGGAAGTTCTCCTCCACTTCCTCTGACAGCTGCGAGCATGTCTCATGCACCCTATCATCCTCCACCTCGGCAGCCATGTCTCGCATAAAGCACAGGTTGGAATACCAAAGCGCGTTTATCTCCACTGCCTTGCCGCTTCTTGGCGTAACCGCCCTTCCATCCACCTGCGCATCCATCCAGGTTGAAGAGGGGCTTTTGACGCTAAGCAGGCTGTCCGAGCCCATTGAAATGAGCGAATTGCCCCTTATGGTCGCAGAAAGCCACCCCTTCATGGGTTTCCAAAGCTCCTGCATGATGAAATGCCGGTCATCGGTCCACTCCAGGGACTCCCGTGCCGCGTTGACAAACCAAAGTGCGGCATCCGAAGACGCATAGCTCGCCTTGCCCTGCTCGTCAATGGAATTTGGCAGCAGCCCCTCCCTCATTTTTGGCGCCCACGATTGGAACACCTCGCGCGCCATGCCAGCCCTCCCAGCCGCAAGCAGCAGGCCTGGCAGGGAAACAAACGTGTCCCGTCCCCACTGCGAAAACCAATGGTAGCCTGCGATTACCCCCCGCTTCCCATTCCTTGAGAAAACGAAGCTGTCGGCAGCCCTCAAAAGGATATCTGAAAAGTCGGTCCTTCCAATTCCGTTCACTTGGGAGTAAGATGAGAGCAGATGCCTGTCCCGCATGGATTGCCTGTCCAATATTTCAAGCGCCTCCGAGGTCGCCAATCCCTCAAGCGAGCATACTATATGGAGCTCTTCTCCGGGAGCAAGCGAGGATTCGAAATAGCCGGGTGACTGCAGCGTTTCCTGCGCGGCATACCCCCTTTCCTGCTCCGATGGGTAAACCATGTTGTGGTATTTGTCGCACGACGTGAAGAACCTCCCATCCGAGCAGCTTGCCCTCATGAAAGATGGCTTGGAAATTGAAAAGCCGAACCGGTCGGACTCGAAATGGAGCTGCGCAGTATTCTGGGACGGGTCCTCATGCATGGCGCGCGGGGAAAGAAGGGGGCGTATCCGCAGCTTGGCTTCCCTTCCGGACACCTTGTAGGAAATCACCACGGCGTCCTTGCCCCGAAGCATGCGCACTGATTTTTGCAGATGGCAACTCCCGAATTCAAATGAAAACACAGGATGCTCCTCGAATGAAAAGCCGGTTTGGAACTTGTAGCCTGTGGGGAAGACCGTCCCAGGGTAGGCGTTGGTGGAAAATGGGAACTCCTGCCCCGCGACAGTGGCAATCTCCTCGAACTTGGAGAGCATGATGTGGCGCCCTGCCCCGTTCCTCAGCGGCACCACCAGGAGCCCATGGTATTTGCGGGTGTTCATGCCTATGGCGGTGGAGGAAGCGTATCCCCCCCTTCCGTTTGACAGCAGCCACTCGGCATTTTTTGCGCACGAGGGGGTGAGGCCCAGGTCAGAAACCGACAGCATACAGCACCTTCTCTTGCTTGCAATAAAAAGCTTGCGCAACTTGGCTACTTTGCGCAGCATCTGCCCCTCCAGCCTCCTGAGCCGCCTGCTGCCAATTGCCTGGAAAACGCCAAAGCCACAAACCGCCTGTCTTTTTGGGATGGGCATTTCTGCCCCAAATCGCATTCCAAATCTCCCCTAAATCGCCGTACAGAACTGGACGGGTTTAAAAAAGTTCGCTAGGTAAATGGGGCACCATTCGTAATCTGAGGAGGTGAAAGAATGGCTGAGAAAAATCAAGAAAAAGCAGAGTATGTCATAGGAATTGCGGTCATAATCGCTGCCCTTCTGGTGTCGGCAACCATGTGGATGGCATCGGGCAACATCGAAAATGCGATTTCAAAGATACAGGTGGCCGGAAGCGGCGCCCAACAGCAGGCCGCGCCAACACAGCCTCAGGCCGCTCCTACCCAACCATCTGCTCCGGCAGCCCCAGCAGCCGTGCAGAAGCTATCGGTGGACCTCTCCAAGGCCTACTTCGAGGGAAAGGCTGATGGAAAAGTGGTGATGGTGGAATACTCCGACTTCCAGTGCCCGTTCTGCGGCAAGGTCGTGCCCACTCTCGAGCAGATAAAGGCCGCCTACCCTGACATGAAATTCATCTACAGGGAATTCCCGCTGCCCCCAACGCTGCACCCCAACGCGCAAAAGGCAGCCGAAGCGGCAGAGTGCGCGGGCAAGCAGGGCAAGTTCTGGGAGATGCACGACAAGCTCTTTGCAAACCAGCAGGCGCTAAGCGTCACAGACCTGAAGAAATACGCCTCTGACATGGGCTTGAACGCCGCGGATTTCAACAGCTGCCTTGACAATGGCGCCACTGCGGCAAAGGTGGCAAGCGAGCTTTCCGAAGGTGAAAGCATGGGAATATCCGGAACGCCCGGTT
>CAYSQN010000078.1:0-4177 GCA_964433305.1 Microcaldota archaeon
CAGCCAAGCCCAAGCTGAAAACCCCCACGCTCATTGAGGGATTCCCGGGGCTTGGGCTGGTGGGGACCATTTCCGCAAGCTACCTTATTGAAAAGCTGAAGATGGAGCCGTTGGGCTACATAACGGGCGACCAGTTCCCTCCCCTTGCGGCGGTGCACAACCACCGCCCCCTTTACCCTGCAAGGATGTATTTTTCCACCAAGCACGACCTGATTGTCTTCATTTCCGAGTTCGTCATACCTATAGGCGCGGTAAACGAGCTTGCGGACAGGATTTACGAGTTTTCAAGGAAAATGAAGGTGAAGAAAATCGTCTCGCTTGGAGGCATTGCCATCAAGGGAGAGCAAGATGAAGTGTACTGCATCGCCTCCCTTGCCTCCCTCGCCCCCTCGCTTGAGAAGCTGCAGGATGTCAAGATGATAAAAGAGGGTGCGACCACCGGAGTTACCGGGGTGCTCCTTGCTCGCGGGGCGGTGGAGAACTTTCCTGTGGTTTCCCTTCTTGCCGAGTCGCACGAGGGCTACATGGACCCCAAAGCCGCGGCCATGGTGCTCGAGGTGCTCAAAGACATGCTCAAGTTCGACATTGACACCTCCGCCCTTGAAAATGAGGCCAAGCTCATTGACACTAAGGTAAAGGAAGTCATGGGCAAGGCAAAGACCGCGCACACCGAGTACAAGAAGGTGGCCGACCAGGGAAGCTTGGGTCCGATGTACGGCTGAGATTCTCACCCATAGGTAGCAAGGGTTAAATTGTTCATGCGGCTACTTTTTGCTTGGAGAGGTGTTCTTATGGAAGAGTACAAACTGCCAGCATTGCCTTACGATTACAGCGCGCTTGAACCTTACATTGACGAGCAGACCATGAAGCTGCATCATACGAAGCACCACCAAACATATGTGGACAAGCTCAATGCTGCGCTCAAGGACCACCCGGAAATGCGAAAGAAGAGCCTTGAGGAGCTGCTGATGCATCTTGAGGGCGTGCCCGAGGGCATTCGAGGCGCGGTGCGCAACCACGGCGGCGGGCACCTCAACCACAGCTTCTTTTGGAACGAAATGAAAAACGACAAGCAAAGCGCAGGCGGGGAAGTTGCCGAAGCGATAGGCAAGAAGTTCGGAAGCACTGACAAGTTCAAGGAGGCTTTCTCCGCCTCTGCAGCAGGGGTGTTTGGCAGCGGCTGGTGCTGGCTGGTGTTGAACAAGGGCGATTTGGAAATCATCACCACGCCAAACCAGGACAGCCCGCTCATGGCCGGAAAGAAGCCGGTTATGGGATTGGATGTGTGGGAGCACGCATACTATTTGAAGTACCAATCAAGAAGGCCGGAGTACATCCAGAACTGGTGGAACGTGGTCAACTGGGAGCAGGTGGACAAGAACTACAAAACAGCCTTGAAAAAATAGTGCTTGACCTCCTTATTTTTTTCTTTATCTTCTTTTAGCCAGGGCTGTACTGCGCGCAAGCCGACTGTGAGGGGCAGACTGGATTTTCCCCAGGGCAGTCGCTGCACGCAAGAGCCGTTTGCTGGGCGCAGCAGCAGGAAGAGGTGCCTGCTTGGTTGGAAGAAGTATAGTATTTGGCAAACTGGCAAAGCGTGGTGCAGGTTTGCGGAGTGCCGGAGTTTGCTGCATTATAACATGCTTGCTGGCTGCCGTAGCCTCCCCCCAAATTCTGGCTGTAGCCTTGTGACTGGCAGTAGGCTGGGCAGTCTATAACTGGAGGGCGGCAATCGGAATCTGAGCCGCATTCGTTTGCGCCTGAGCCGTCAACTACTTCGCAGGTGCCGTGGTTATAATCGCACACTGAGTGCTGCGGTGGAGATACGCACTGGCAACCGGAGCAGATTTTCCCGCCTGAGCACGCTGAGTTGCTCTCGCACTGGTCCTGCCCATAAACTACCCCGTCGCCGCAGTAGAGGTTGTACACGCATTGGCTGCACTGCTGCGTGCAGGTGCCGCTTACCGTTTGGGCGCCAACTTGCATGCGGCAGTCGGAGGATGAATCGCAAGCTTCGCCTGATTCCTTTACCCCATTGCCGCACACGCGGATGGTAATGTTTTCAGTTACCGTGGTGTTTTGGGTAATATTCTCAGTTATTATGATTGGAGACTTGCACTTGCAGGTGGCTGCATCGCACTGTTTTGGAGGGGTGCAGGTATCAGGATAGGAAATTGGGTTGCCTGAAGCATCCTTGGGCTGGTAGAAGCCAAAGCCCACATCGCACTCCTCAAAGCCTCCGCCAGGCACGCTGGAGGAGGAGACATAGCCGTCCCCGCAGCGGGGGGTCACAGTCCTGGTTTCCTTGCAGAAGCAGCCTTCCGGGTCGCACACATAGAATTGGTTGAGCGATTTGCAGTCGTCGCGGCAGAGCATTCCCTGCCCGAAAAGCCCTGCAGGATAATTGACAACTTTAGTATTTTGCGCGCAGGAGACAGTTTGGGAGGGAGGGGGGATTTTTGTGCAGGTGCAGGAAGTTGGGTTGCACTTGTAGCCATCGCCCATCTTTGCCTTGCAGTCGTCCTTGCAAATCTGGGGGGCGGCAAAAGTGTTCTTGTCGGTTGCATCCACATTGGCAGTGTTGGCAGCGCACGAGACGTTCTTGGCAGGCGGAGGCACATCCTCGCAAGTGCACGGAGGTATCTTGCAGGCTTGGTTTGCTTTTGGGCAAGCGACCCCCACTTCGCACTGCTCGCCTAGCTGAAGCTTCCCATCCCCGCAATAGGGTTTCTCCGGAGGGGTGCGGCACTTGCAGTCGTTGCCGCAGATGTCCCCGGCCTTAGGGCAGGCGATGCCTATTTCGCACTGTTCTGGGGGCTGCAGCACGCCATCTGCGCAGAACTGAGGGTCAATTGAGGAGGATGAGGAGAGTGGGGAGACAGATGGGTTGCGGTCAAGCTGCCCCGAGAGGGAGGGGTCAAGCTGTGCTGGGGAGGACCATTTTCCGTTTTCATAGTAAGAGAAGAATATTTCGCCCGGAGGGACATTTGTAGCCCACCAAAGCGCCAGCCCCACTGCCCTCTTCTTGATGAAAGTGAGCGAAGGCCGAAGGTCGGAATTTGGAAGGCTGGAGATTATCGCTTCAGAGGAGGGGGAATTTGCATTTGGATGGTGGAAGAGGTTCTCTGCGAGGGAAATTGCCCCATGCGCGATTTCGGATGTGTCATAGGCTGCATCCGGCATGCTTCCATCTGAGAATTTGGCTGCCGCCGAGCCGCTTTTTGAAGCAAGTGAGCCTTTTGCAGTTGGGAAAACGGCTGTGGATTCGATTTTGTTTTCCGCAGCTGCCACCCCGGTGCGCTGGTCGGTTGGAATATTGTTGTCCAGCATACCCTCGTAGGCTACCTGTTCGACGCTCCATTGCTGGCTGCCGAAAACTGCCAGGTACGACGCCCCATCTCCTGTGAAAGAGAGGTAATATTTCCCATCAGCACTGCTGTAGGCAAGCTCCGGAAGGGAAACTGCCGGAGGGGTGTTGGGCACTTTGGCAGGGGCACTCCAGCCCTTGGCGGAAGAGTAAGAGGAAAACATCAGGGAATTGCGGTTGCTGACCCACACCGCCATTGCATTGCCCATAGGCTCCATTGCCACGGTTGGGTCGGTGTGCCCGCCTGGCCCGATGAGCTTGGCCGGTGCGGACCACACGTTGTTTTTCCATGCTGAATAGTAAATGGAAAGGCTGCCTGCCGGGGAGGCACTACGGTCGTCCCCCTTGGACCAGACCGCAATCGCGCTTTGGGCGTTTGAGGAAACATCCGGGTCGTGGTCATCCCCATCATCGACTGCGATTGGTGCAGATGCTGCCCCTGTTGGGGTATGCCACTTCTTTGCTGAGTGGTCCCAAAGGGAGTAGTGGATGTCGAATGTTTGCCCTTGGTGCTGCCAGACCGCAATCGCATCGTTGGAAAGAATCGAAGGCGCAGGGCAGCCGAAAAAGAAGAACATGGAGAAAGCCATGGCTAAAGCCAAGATTGCGCAGCTTGCACCAGACTTTTCTCCCACAGGGGAGGAATGGCGGGGAGTTTTAAAATGGTTGCTGCGGCTAGCTGCAGGATAGAATGAAGTGCGGGGAGAGGGATTGTCAGCCAGAGGCTGGCAAATTTTTGGCGCCAGCCAAAAGCTTTCGAACCCCCGATGACCTAAGTCACCAGATAACACACCCACCACTGTGGATCTT
>CAYSQN010000079.1:0-4177 GCA_964433305.1 Microcaldota archaeon
CCTCAACCACATACAGCTCAAGCACCTTGTCATCCTCCACCACTGCGCGGGTCTCGAGGGTTTCAAGCTCAAGTGCGCCCATCCCCGCCCGTTGCCTGCCAAGCCTAAGCGAAGCCTCGTCCTGCAGGAGCAATTGTGCTTCTAGCTCTGGAATTTCCTCAAATATTTCCAGCGCTGGGGATTCGCCATCCGCTTCTGCGGAAGCACCATCTGCCCCGTCGCGCTTTTGGAGCTCCAGGCCATCCAGCCACGCGCCCACTTCCTCATAGACCAGCTTTGCCCTGTTTTTCACAATCGCGCGGTAAATCTTCCCCGGGCGCACATTGCCGCGCGGCAGCACGGCAAACTCCACAACTATCGCAAGCCTAGATTGCCCCATCATCAGGGAAGAGAGGTTTTTCGACAGGTGGTCCGGAAGCATGGGGAAGATGTCGACGCCCGTATAGACCGAAGTGGTGTTCGCCTGCGCATGCATGTCAAGTATCGACCCCTTGGGCACATAAGCATCCACATCGGCAATGGCCACCTTCACCAGTATTTCCCCGCCTTGCCCCCGCTCGCAATACTCAATCTGGTCGATGTCCCGGGTGTCGAAGTTGTCGATAGAGGACCAAAGCAGGTGCCTCATGTCGCGTATTCCCAGCCCCTCACTTTGCTCTGAAATGTCCTTGAGCGCCTCTGCCTTTGCAATGGCAACTGGAGGGAACCTGGGCTCAAGCCCGTATTTTTCCATGGCTTTCCTTGCGATGAAACGCAGGTCTGTGGTTGGAGGGCGGGGGGAATACTGCTCGCCGTAGCGCTCGCGCATGCTTTGCCTCTCCTTTGCATGGTACTTGGGCGGGCGGGTGTCCCCAGGCAGCGCCGGATTCCTGCGGGAGCGCGGCTTGGCGTAAGAGCTTGGCTTTTTGGAGCGTGGCATGGTTGGAATTTGCGCGCAAGAAGGTTAAATAAGCGGCAGGCGGCTGACGGTGGAAAAGCCTGGCTTTGCGCCCGCCGCCCCTATTGCCCAAATTTAGTGCTGAAAGGCAGGCAACTGCAGATTTTTAAGTGTCTATTTATTCTTTTTCATGGATAACTGATGGGTGGGAGCTGCGAAGGGGGCGTTTTTCACGAGAACGGTTCCAGTTGCCGCAGCCATGCTCGTAGCTTTTTCCAGTTTTTCCAAAGCCCAGCCAAAGCAGCCCGACTTTTACGAGTACAAATTTGATTCCATCAGCGTGCTGCTTTCCGACAGCACAGACTTCAAGAAAATTACGCCCGCACTGGAACTCATCAAAAAAGCCAACCGCACGCTCAACAGCACTTCCAAAATAAAGGCACTCAGGGTGGATTTGGACGTCTTTTTTGTGGGAGGCAGGCCGGTTTATAATGACACGCTCAGGTATGACGACTCAATAAAAACAATCCGAACAAGCAGGGATATTCTGGAAAAGGCGGAAGTTAACAGCACGGATACCATCAGCCTTTACTACCAGGGAGTCGCCCATGAAGTTGCCCATGCGCTTTACGCCGCACTCCCAAAAACTTCAAAAGAGGCTCTCCACCGAAGCTATCAGAAACTGCTTGAATCGGAAGGCTTCGCCGCAGCCCCAACACCGAACAATTTGCGCTATGGACTTTTTGCGCTTCGGATGAGGGACAGCAGCGTTTTTCAGCTGATCAACGAATCATCCTACTTCCCGTCGCTTCCTTATGCCGGCCATTCGTACGACAATGAGAACGAAGCCGCCGCCAGTTCGTCCAACATAATGTCCAATCTTCCGCAGGCATTCATAAGAAATCTTGATAGTTTGGAAAATGTAAGCCCAAAAAAGTACCGTCTGCTCAAGAACTTTGTGCGTCTCGTGGTGATACTGACCCGCCGGGCCATAGATTATGCCGAAGCTATTTTCAATCGGATCGGTTTGTTGGACTTCTCCCGCTCAAAGGACAAAAAGGAAGAAACCTACAGGAACGAGCCATAATGCATATAAAATGTCAATTTAGACAATTCGTTCATCCTCGTGGCAATAGGAGTAGCTGAATGGAGGTTGAGATTATGAAAGGCGGATATGTGGATGGATTTGTGATTGCGGTGCCCAAGAAAAAGCTCAAGGCTTACTGGCGCATGGCCAAAGATGGCGCAAATGCCTGGCGCAAGGCCGGTGCGCTTGACTACAAGGAGTGCGTGGGCGACGACCTTAGCCCGAACATGGGAGGAGTGAAAGGCCTTACCTTCCCAAAAATGGCAAAAACAAAGCCAGGCGAAACCTTGGTGTTCTCATACATACTTTACAAGTCTCGAGCCCACCGAGATAAAGTCAATGCCAAGGTGATGAAAAAAATGATGTCGGATCCGAAGGCCAAGGACATGGTCATGCCCTTTGACCTGAAGCGGATGGCATACGGCGGCTTCAAGGTTATGGTGGACGGGTCAAAATAGCAGGCCTTCTTTAACCTCCTCTGCCTTTGCTTATCATGCCAAAATACGCTGCCTTGCTCCGCGGGATTTCACCAACCAACCCCAACATGCATAACGACAAGCTGCGCAGCGTGTTTGAGGGGCTAGGTTATGACAACGTGCAAACCGTCATCTCAAGCGGTAATGTTCTTTTTGAGAGTTCCTCAAAAAACACCAAAGCACTTGGGGCGGCAATAGAAAAGGCGCTCTTTGGCAAACTCAGCATTCGCAGCACCACCATCATCCGAAGCAAGGAAGAACTTCAAAAACTTGTGGGTAAACGCCCTTTTGGCAAGTTGGAGCACAGCAAGACATTTTACCTGACTGTCACCTTCCTGAAAACTCCCACCAAACCCAAGTTCCTTCCCCATCCGTCCATTCGCGTATTGAATATCTATAACGGGGCAGTATGCACCTCTACCAACATCACCAGTTCGGGGGGGCCTGAGCTTATGGCCTGGCTGGAAAAGCAGTTCGGCAAGGAAATAACCACCCGCACCTGGAAAACTGTAAACAGAATACTGGAAAAAATGGGAAAGGGTTAGCTCCGATTGCCAGTTTACTTCCCCTCATACGCCTTCTTCAGCGTGGCAATGTCAAACTTCTTCATCTGCAGGAAAGCTGCAGTCACCCTTGCCATCTTCGCCTCATCCTTGCTTCCCATCATCTCCTCCATTGCAGTAGGTGTAATCTGCCAGGACACGCCGAACTTGTCCTTCAGCCAGCCGCACTGCTCCGACTCAGGCACAGCGGACAGCTTGCCCCAGTAATGGTCGATTTCCTTTTGCGTGCCGCATTTCACGATGAATGAGATGGCTTCGTTAAAGGCGAACTTGTGCGGCCCGGCGCTGTCCATGGCTGCAAACTCCTGGCTTTCCAGCACAAAGCTCCCAAAAGTTATTGTTCCTTCCTTGTCAGGTGCCTGATTCTTGCCATACCTCATCATGTCGCCCATTTTCGCATTCTTGAAAACAGAGGTGTAGAGCTTCATGGCTTCTTCCGCCTTGCCAGCCATTTTGCCCACAAACATCATCACTGGAGTAATTCTCTGCGTTATTTTCCTGTCACCCATATGCATTATCTGCCAGCTCAACCCGTACTTGTCAGCTATCCAGCCGTATTTTTCGCTGAAAGGGTAGCTTCCAAGCTCCATGAGCGGCTTGCCACCCTTGGCTAGCTTGTTGTAAATTGCCTC
This sequence comes from Microcaldota archaeon, assembly GCA_964433305.1. GTDB lineage: Archaea > Micrarchaeota > Micrarchaeia > Anstonellales > Anstonellaceae > UBA10161. Next base: position 3,636 of record CAYSQN010000079.1, read on the forward strand.
AACCTCCTCTTTGGTGCTGCAGGCAACAAGGAAGGAGATGGCTGGAGTAAACTTGAAAAGAGGGCCCGCGCTCATTGCCATGAACTCCTGGCCGAAAAGCTCGAAAGATACAATATCACAGTCGCCCGAAGGCGTGTTGTGGATGGTTGTCACGTTCTTGACTTTTCCCTTGAAAATGGAAGAGTAGAGCTTTGCAGCTTCCACTGCCTCCTTGTCAAACCACAGGTGAGGGACAATTTTTTGTTTCATCTTCTCACCTCTTTGTCGGCTGCATCATGCTCACGCGCGTTCCCTCCGTGTCGCGGAAGGAAACCCATTTGCCGATGCCAGGAATGTCTTCCACTTTGCCCTGTATCTTCCCCCCAGATTGTTCCACCTTCTTGATGGCTTCCTCAAGATTCTCCACTTGGATAACCACAGAGGGGGCGTGCGATGAGGGGTCTGCAGTTTTCTGGTAAAACCCGCCGTTTATCGTTCCAGGAGTTTTGACCATGCGGTTCTCATCGGTTTCGGTGGTTTGCGCAAGCACGTAATTGCCCATC
>CAYSQN010000080.1:0-4172 GCA_964433305.1 Microcaldota archaeon
GCGGTTCTGGTTTTGTCTGACGGCTCCATTTTTGAGGGCATTGGGTTTGGCGCCACCGAGAAGCGCGTGGGCGAAATTGTCTTTACCACCAACATGACTGGTTACGAGGAGTCCCTTACCGACCCGTCCTATGCGGGGCAAATCCTCCTCTCCACCTATCCCCTCATTGGCAATTACGGCACCAGAGAGGAGTGGGCAGAAAGCCCCCAGATTCAGGTGGAAGGATACGCCATAAGGCAGCTTTCCTCCCAAGAGCATCATGCAAAGAGCCAATCCTCCCTCTCAAAACGCATGCAGGATGAGGGCATTCCAGGCATCCAAGGGATAGACACCAGGCAATTGGTTAGGAAAATAAGGATGGCCGGGGTGATGCCAGCCTGCCTTTCGGTGTCTGAAAGCAAAGCAGACATAAGCGAGCTTCTCCCAATGGCGCGCGCGCTTGATTACTCCAAGATAAATTTCGTGGAAAAGGTCTCGGTCGGAAGGGTGGCGTCATACGGCAAGGGCGGAAAAAAAGTGGTGCTCATTGATTATGGGGTGAAGATGGGGATAGTGCGCGAGCTCAATATCAGGGGATGTGAAGTGGTGGTGTTGCCCTTCAACACTCCTGCCGAAGAAATGCTCTCTTATAACCCCTCGGGGGTAGTGGTGTCAAACGGCCCTGGCGACCCCTCGCTCCTTGCGAAGGAAAGCCATGAGCTCAAAAAACTATTCCATTTGCCACTGTTCGGCATCTGCCTCGGCAACCAGCTCCTTGCCCAATCCTGCGGGGCAAGGACTTTCAAGCTGCCGTTCGGCCACCGGGGGGGCAACCACCCGGTGCTTGACCTCGCGCAAAACAGGGTTTCCATCACCACCCAGAACCACGGCTACGCGGTGGATGAAAAATCAATTTCCCACGAATTTTCCGTCACCCACCGCAATCTGATAGACGGCACGGTGGAGGGCATCGCGCACAGGGAGCTTCCCATTTTTGCAGTCCAGTACCACCCCGAGGCAAACCCCGGCCCCTGCGACTCCAAGTGCCTGTTTGACAAATTTGTAAAATTGCTTTGAGCTGGTTGTTTATGCCAAATAAAAAAATCAAGAAAGTGCTGGTGATTGGCAGCGGCCCAATAGTTATCGGGCAGTCCGCGGAGTTCGACTACTCCGGCTCGCAGGCGTGCGCCTCCTTGCGGGCTGAAGGGGTAAAGGTGGTGGTGGTCAACTCCAACCCGGCCACCATCCAAACCGACAAGGAAATCGCCGACATTGTTTACGTTGAGCCGCTGCGTGCGGATTTCCTCGAACGCATCATTGAAAAAGAAAAGCCGGACGGCATACTTGCCACCATGGGCGGGCAGACCGGGCTTAACCTGGTCATGGAGCTTCACGCCTCAGGCGCGCTGCAAAAGCACAACGTGGCCATTCTTGGCACCGGAATAGGGGCAATCGAGCTTGCGGAAGACAGGGGAAAGTTCAAGTCCCTAATGTTGTCCCTGGGCGAGCCAGTGCCAGAATCGGTTGCTGCCAACAGCAAGGAGGAAGCAGAGGAATTCGCAAAAAAACACCCATTCCCCCTCATCATGCGCCCCGCATTCACCCTTGGCGGCACAGGCGGGGGAATTGCACGGAACAAGGAGGAGTTCGACTATCTCCTGAAGCTCGGGCTCACCCTTTCCCCCACCCGCCAGGTGCTGGTGGAACAGTCGGTGCTTGGCTGGGGGGAGTTCGAGTACGAGATGATTCGCGACTCCTATGACAACTGCATCATGATTTGCAACATGGAAAACATCGACCCCATGGGCGTGCACACAGGCGAGTCGGTGGTGGTGGCTCCAAGCCAGACGCTTTCGGATGACGAGCACCAGGTGCTCCGCTCTGCCGCCATAAAGATAATCCGCGCCCTGAAGATTGAGGGGGGCTGCAACATACAGTTCGCAGTCAACCAATCGACGGGGGAATACGTGGTGGTGGAAGTAAATCCCAGGCTGTCCCGCTCCTCGGCCCTTGCCTCCAAGGCTACCGGCTACCCCATCGCGCGGGTGGCGGCAAAAATCGCGCTGGGGCTCGGCCTCCACGAGATAAAAAATGCCGTGACAAAAACCACGCCCGCGGCATTCGAGCCCTCGCTTGACTACTGCGTGGTGAAAATCCCGCGCTGGCCCTTTGACAAGATACCCGAGAGCAACCGCGTTATTGGCACGCAGATGAAGTCCACCGGGGAGACCATGGCGATAGGGCGGACTTTCGAGGAGGCATTCGGCAAGGCAATCCGCTCGGTGGAGATGAAAACCCCAAAAATAAAGGAGGAAGAAATCGAGCGCCACCTGGCCGCCCCAACCGACCTTCGCATTTATGCAATATTGGAAGCGCTGCGGCTTGGGTGGGGCACGCAGAAAATCTGCAAGCTCACCTCCATCCACGAGTGGTTCATGGACAGGCTGCGTGATTACTCTGCAATCGAGCGCAGCCTTAAGGGAAGCATCTCCTCCAGGGCTGTTCTCTACGAGGCAAAAAGGCATGGCTATTCCGACGAGCAAATCGCCAAGCTAACCGGGCAAGAGGAAACTGCAATCCGCCAAATGCGCAAAAAAGAAGGCATAACTCCCGTCTACAAAATGGTGGACACCTGCGCGGCCGAGTTTGAGGCAATGACCCCGTACTTCTATTCCACCTATGAACAGGAGAATGAAAGCCTCCCCTCCAAGAAACGCAAAGTGGTGATACTGGGGAGCGGGCCCATACGGATTGGGCAGGGCATCGAGTTCGACTACTGCTGCTGCCATGCGGCATTCGCGCTGCGGGAAATGGGCATAGAATCCATCATGATAAACAACAACCCGGAAACCGTGAGCACGGACTTTGACACCTCGGACAGGCTTTACTTCGAGCCGCTTGCTTTCGAAGACGTCCTCAACGTCATCGAGCACGAAAAGCCCGAGGGGGTGATAGTGCAGTTCGGAGGGCAAACTTCCATCAACCTGGCAGAGCGGCTGCAGGGGGCGGGAGTGAAAATATTGGGAACTTCTGTGGACGGGATAGACATAGCCGAGGACCGCGAGCGCTTCAAGCAGCTCCTGCAGAAGCTTAATATCCGCCAGCCGCAGAATGCGACCGCCACCAACGAAGAGCAGGCGCTCTTGGAAGCCGGAAAAATAGGCTACCCTGTGGTGGTCCGCCCAAGCTACGTGATTGCAGGCCGCGGCATGCAAATCGTGCATGATGATGAGGGGATGAAAAAATACATAGGGGAGGCCGTGGACGTATCCCAAAAGCGGCCCGTGCTAATCGACAAGTACATCGACAAGGCGGTGGAGTGCGAAATTGACGGGGTGGCGGACGGCAAGCGATTGTTTGTCGGGGGAATAATGGAGCATGTGGAGCGCGCAGGAGTGCACTCGGGCGACGCCAACAACGTGGTGCCCTGCGTGAAGCTCAAGCCCTCCACCCAAAAATCCATACTTGAATACTCCGAAAAAATAGCGCTTGCGCTAGGGACGATGGGTTCCATCAACATACAATATGTCGTCCAAAACGACGTCATTTTCGTGCTTGAGGCAAACCCGCGCGCAAGCCGGACCATGCCCTTCCTCTCCAAGGCAACTGGAGTGCCGCTGGTGAAGCTTGCCACGAGGGTGATAATGGGCAAGACGCTTTCCGAGCTTGGCGCCACTGAAATGCCGAAGATGAACCATTACGCGGTAAAGGGCGTGGCATTCCCGTTCCTCAAGCTTCCGGGGGCCGACATCGTTCTTGGGCCGGAAATGAAGTCCACCGGAGAGAGCATGGGTGTGGATAAGGACTTCCCCCGCGCATTCATGAAGGCGCTTCTTGGCGCGAACCTCAAAATCCCGGAAAACGGGGGAGTGGCAATCAGCCTCAAGGACGGGGACAAGGAGCGCGCATCGCCGCTCGCCGACAAGCTCCAAAAGATGGGGTTCGCGGTCTATGCCACGCCAACCACTGCCAAATTCCTCAAGGGCAGCATCATGCAGCTCAAAAAGATTTCAGCCGGGGAGCCAAACATTGTTTCAGAAATCAAAAAAGGGAAAATAAGCCTTGTTTTCAACACCCCCAAGAAGGGCAAGGTTTCAAGCACCGACGGCTTCCAAATCCGCAGGGCCTGCCTTGAGAATGGCATCCCGTGCATCACCTCGTTTGAGGCCTGTGAAGCGCTCGTCGAGGCGATT
>CAYSQN010000081.1:0-4155 GCA_964433305.1 Microcaldota archaeon
GTTTCTTTGTTTGACTCGGCTGCTGATTTCATGACAAGCGCGAGCATTTTGAGGAAAGTGCGGGAGGGGCGGGAGGAGGAGAGCTGGAAGTTTTTTGACGCGCGCACCGCGAATATGCCGTAGTAGGCATCCGCAGGCACCTGCACCTTGCCTATGAAGTCCTCCTCAATGCGGGTTTCCAGCATATCACCTATGAATTATCGGATAAAAAGGAAAAAAGAAAGAAAAGAAAAAAGAAAAAATTTACTGCACAGCCTTGGTCGTCACGGTTGCAATCGCAGTGCGTGGCGGGTAGCTGGTGGTGTCTTCCTCATTCTGGTAGAAGAGGTACACCTTGGCAGTCACCGAGGCACCAGCTGCAGGATTGAGCAACACCGTAGCACCAGCGTTGGTGTAGCAGTTAGTTGTGTGTCCTCCAGCACCAGTAACGGTTGTCTCGTAGGTTTGGCCGTTGCGCAGAGTAACCAATGGAGTTCCGCATGTTGCCAGGGTTGGTGCAGTCTTGTCCGTGGTGCACACTACCTTGCAGACCTTTATTGCGTTGTTGTTTCCGTTATTAATTTGCAGGAACAGTGCCGAAGAAGACTGTATCACTGGGTTGTTGCAGCTGAAGCCAACCTGGTCGAAGCGGCATCCTTGCGGAGGGGCAAACGGGTTGATTATCAAAAGAATTGCAATCGCAATCACGATGACCAGAAGCGCCCAGCCGTAGGTCATCAGGTATTCCATCGCGGCTTGTCCGCGCAAAAATTTGCTCAGGTCCAAAGATACCACCTCTATTTTCTGTTGCTTTCATCTATGTCTTTTCAACCGTTTCATTTGTTATTCCGGCGTCATTCCTGTTTTTCCTGGCTCATGCCACATTTTCATATGTATATGTTGGAAAGGAACCCTTCCAGCATATAGCTAACAAGGAAAAATATTATAAGGGAAGCCGCAAGCAGGAACGGGATGTAAGGCACCCCGTCCTTCTTGCTGCCCTTGGAAATGACGCCTATTATTAGAGCGGAGAAAATCGCGGTCATTATGGAGGTAAGGATGGTGAACAGGAAGAAGTCCGCGGAGGAGACCGTGGGCTTGGTGGGCATGACAAAATTGCCTTGGAAGGAAGCCCCTGCAAGCGAGCTTGGAGAGGTGGTGGGGATGGTGGCAAACACGCCCTCCAATATGGTCACAAGCTTGGCGGAAATCGCGAACAGGAAAGGAGTGCCTAGCGCGCCTGCGAAAACGATGAATATCACGTACATCAGAAGCGAGGTCGAGATTTCCTTGCGCAATATCATCATGCGCCTTGACTCCTCTGCGGTCTGCTCAAGGATATCCGCCAGCTTTCCACCAGAGGCGAGACCCTGTTTTATGAGCGCCACCGAGCGGTGCACTGGCTTGGAGTTGAAGCGGTCCACAAGGTAGTCAATTGCCTGGTTGAAAGGCACTCCTCCGAATGTTTTTTTTGCGACAATGGACACCTCATCGGAAAGTATGCCAAACTCCGGCTTGGTGGCATACCACATCGCCTGGTCGATGGTCATCCCTGCCCGCACGTTTGCAGAGGCGAGGGACAGGAAGTCGGGCAGCACTTCCTCCACCTTCCTCCTTCTTGCGTCCGCCTTGAGCTGGAGGATGACATAGGCCACCAAAAGGATTAGCCCCACCGATGCCAGGATGGAGACCAGGATGGTGAATGCGGATGGGAAAAAGGAGCTTGAGGAGGTAAGGTCAAATGAGATGAAAGAGGCGGTCTTGAAGATGAATGAACGCAGGGGGGAAAATGTGGTGGCAAGGAGGTAGGTGATGATGGCTGCCACTGAACAGGAGACCACCATGAAGCCCGCGAATGCCTCGGGCACATAGTCCATGCCTGCGGATTCCAACAGCCCCCCAAGCTTGCGCATCTGCATGCGGGAAAAGAGCCTTCCGATCATTTCGTAAATCACGTTTGACATTTCAACCACTTGCCATCATTGCTGCATTCCTTTTCTTTATCATGCCCGCTCATGCTAAACTATGTCGAATTTCGGCCTGGAGGTTTCCACCATGGAGAGGAAGATGAACTGCACCAGGCCAACCACAATCATTATGCCGAAAAGCGCGGAGGAGCCGAAGGTGAAGGATGCCCCGCCAAGGAAGGCGGCCAGTATGATGAGGAACGCCACCCCCAGTGAGGGCATGATTATCCCGAATATCATGAAGAACATCACTATCGGGTTTAGCTTCTGCCCGTATGCCTTGAGTTCAAGGGTCTGCTCGTTGGAGATTTGGTCAAGGGAGGCCTGAAGCGCGATTGCCACATCCGAGCCTGAGGCGATGGAGTTTGCCATCTGCAGCACCACGCGCCGGAAGTACGGGGATGGGTTGTTGTCCGCCACATCGTGCATGGCCACCCCCATAGGCACCCCAAGCGTGACTTTTTCCACTATTTTGTTGAACTCGGTGGACACTTCCCCGTAGTCCCTTGAAATGCCAAGCATGGAATCGAAAAGCGGCACTCCGCTTTTGAGCTCAATGAGCATGTGCCTGCCTGCGAAAACTATTTCCTTCTCCAGCCTCTTTGCCCTGATGTTTGCCATTGCCTGCGGGAAGTGCATGGAGTAGAAGAATGACATGAAATAAACCACCGGGAAGGACAAGAGCAATATGGGGGCTATCAGGTCATGGGTGCGAAGCACTAGGAGTATCACCAGCAGAAGGGCGAATGTTATCACAAGGGCGGTGAAAAGCGCCCTCTGCACAAATCCGGCAGGAGTGTAGGGCATGTCGGCTTGCACCAGGGTTTTTTTCAGCGAAGGGAAGTAGGCGGAAATCCGGTAAAGCATGCTTCGGAACTGCTCCGGGTCGCGCAGCCCCTCGGTGTCGCGCAGGGGTTGGCTGATAAGCGGGGAGGGAGCCGTGGACTTGGTCTTTGGGCCGTCTTTCATTGCTGTTTTTTCCTCAGCCATGCAACCACTGCGACGCGCTTATAATTACGCGATAGTTTTTATTCCTGCTTCTTTTTTTTCTCGATTTCCTTGGAGAGCGCCTCAAGGGCGGGGTTTGGCGGAGGCTCGCCTTCCTGTTCCCTTTTGGGGCTGCTAGGCCCCATGTTTTTCTTGGCTTCGGCCAGGAAATCCTCCCTATCCATGCCCCCCATCTTGTATATCTCGTAAAGCCAGGTGATGTTTTCCTTTGCGTACTCCTCAATCATTTCGTCAGAGGCGCCCTTTGCCTTTTCCTTGAGATCCATCTGCTCAAGCTTCCTCTTGAAGCCCTCCTTTGCCTCTCCATACTGCGAAGGGGGGAGGATTGCATCTTGCTGGGGGGGCGCGGGGACCTCAAGTTCCTCATCTTTGGAAAGCTGTGTTTCCCCTGAGATTTCCTTTTTCCTTTTTGCGAGGGCTGCAAGGTCAAGGCCCTGCGGAGCCGGAGGGGGAGGAATCGGGATTTCGCTTTCCTCATCCTCATCCCTGGGCGCCTGGACGGTGCGCTTGATGAGGGGGAATTTGGGGATGGGCGCATCGGAGCCAGGTGGCTGCCTTCGGATGGGAGGCTGCTCTTCGTTCTCCTCCCCTTCATCTTCAGGGGGAGGGGGCGGGGCCTTGGTGCGCAGCGGGGGAAGATAGGTTTTTGTAGCTGGCGGGGGAGCGGCAACTTTTCTTGCTGAGGCGGCATTCTCGCCGGAGGGGTCGGTGGGATAGGCTGCGCGCGGGGTGGGGGTAAGCTGCGGAGGCTGGAGTGTTTTTGGAGCGGCTGTGGCCGAGGGATAGCGGGAGGGAGTTTGGAGTTGGGGAGCCTTGGCTTGGCTGGAGGCGGCGGAGGGGATTTTAGGGGATTGCGGGGAGATTGGAGCAGATGGCACTTTGGAGGCTGATGGCGCGCGGGTGGGGGGAGAAGGGGAATTTTTTGGCTGGCGGGTGATTGTGGCTTGGGGCTTGGAAGAGGGGGAGCCATAAGCGGATGGGGTTCGCTGTGGGCGCGAAGGGGCGCCGGATGGATTGGCAATGATGGCAGGCGGAATTGTTTTTTTCGATGCTTTTGAGATTGGTGCGGTTTTTTGGGATTGCGGCTTTTTTCCCTTCTTGTTTTCCGGCGCATTTGCCGTTTGCCTGGTTTTTTTGGTTTCAGCCATCCGTTTGGAGCCGGAAGCCTGCGGTTTTTTGGCCTGGGCTTTTTGGCTGGCAA
>CAYSQN010000082.1:0-4153 GCA_964433305.1 Microcaldota archaeon
ACGGGCTTTGCCCCGGTGTAAACTATCGCATAGGCGGTCGCCACCCATGAAAAGTCGGTGCAAATCACCTCGTCCCCGCCCTTGAGGCCTAGTGCTGCGCAGCTGGTATGCAGCGCATTGGTGCAGCAGTGCGTGGCAAGCGAGTGCTTGCGCGGAAGGTAATCGCAAACCTTTTTCTCAAGCAGCTTGACGTGCTTGTCGTAAGTCCCGTACCAGCCATTTTTGGCTGCGTCAGAGACGTAATCCAATTCCTTCTGGGTAATCCATGGCCCTGCGAAGCTGATTTTCTTGCCGGAAGCGTTGTCCATTTTTTCACCCGTTTAGGAAATCATAACCGCAATGCCGAAAGCCTCTCGCAGGCTTCGGAAAGCACCGCGTCTTGTTTGGCAAAGCAGAACCTCAAAAGGCTGTCGCCTTGCCTTCCGCTGAAAAACGCCCTGCCAGGCACCGCAGCCACGCCTGTCTTCTCAAGAAGCCCCATGGCTTTCTCCTGGCTGTCCCTTCCAGGAAGCTTGGAGGAATCCGCAAGCACGTAGTACGCGCCCTGCGGGATGGAGGGGGCAAGATTGGCCTCGGAGAGCGCCTTGCAAAGCATATCCCGCTTCTTCATGTACTGCGCTGAAATATTGGAGTAAAACGAATCCGGAAGGGAGTTTATCCCCGCAGCCACCCCCCACTGCAGCGGGGCAGGTGAGCAAACATACAGCAAGTCGGAAACGTGGCCCGCTTTTTGCGCCCAATCCTTCCTGCAGGCAAGATAGCCCACCCTCCAGCCCGTAATGGAGAATGCCTTGGAGTAGCCAGAAATGCTCACCGTGCGCTCCCCCATCCCGTCTATTGAGGCGGGGCTGACGTGCTTCTTCCCCCCGTAAACAAAATACTCGTAAATTTCATCGGTGAAAACAATCAGGTTTCTCTTGCTGCACACCTCGGAAATGGCGGACAGCTCCTCCTTGCTAAACACCTTGCCAGATGGGTTGCACGGCGTATTTATCAGCACTGCCTTGCACTTTGAGGCCGCAGCCTCAAGCTCTTCCATGTCAAACTTCCAGTCCGGCGGGGAGGTTTTCACGAAAACACTGTTCAGCCCAAGCGCCCTCAGCGTGTGCAGGTGGTAGCCGTAAAAGGGCTCGAAGAGAAGCACGCTGTCCCCCCTTTTCAGAAGCGCAAGCATGGCGGAAAAAAGCGCGCCAGTCGCCCCGGAGGAAACCACAATCTCCCCTTCGGGGTCTGCCTTGACGTTGTTGTAGATGCGCAGTTTTTTGGAAATCGCCGCCCGCAGCTCTTCAACGCCATCGTACCTGGTGTAGAAATTCTCTCCCCGCTTTATTGCATTGCATGCCCCCTCAAGCACCTGGCTTGGGGTTTCAAGGTCGCAAATCCCCTGCGAGAGATTGATTCCTTTGACCGAGTCGCACTTGAGCGACATGTCACGTATGTCCGACTGCGAAAGCTCGTGTGGGTCTGAAAGTGAAAGTGTCATGGTTTTGCCTTCCTTTTTTTCGGGCCTGCCTCCCCATTTTCCAAGAATTTTGCCGGGCTCCAAACCATCCTCAAGTTGAACCTCTCAGGCTTCTGCCCCTCCTTTGCCTTCACCCACTCGGTCCTCTCCCCCACCTTGGCGCTCACCATGGGAATGCGCTCTGCCCGGCTGAACCCACACCTCTCATAAAGCGCAATCGCCTTTTCGTTGTCCTCGTAGGTTTGCAGGCTGAACGCGCCGAGCTTGAGGTTTTGCATGCCCCAGGCAAGCAGCGTTCGCATGGCAGCCGTCATGATTCCGGGATGGCCCTCCTCTCCCCTGACAATGTTGTCCGCCTCGCAGCTTCTGTTGGCAAAGTCGAACCGGTAAAACCCCATGTGCCCAATCATCTTGCCTGATTCATCCTGCAGCAGGAAAAGTATCCTGTCCTTGTTTTCAATCACTCCCTTCCGCAGCCAGCTTTTCGTTCCCTCCCGCGTTACCTTGAACTGGGCAGGGAACCACCAGGAGTGCTTCTCCCTCCAGGCAGACAGTGCGGCAACCAACCCATCATTTTCCACGTCCTGCGCAGTTATCGCCCGCAGCGTCCCTAAGGTTTTCCCATTCTCCTCAACGAGCATGACGCCTGCGGCTCGCGATTCCTTGGCGGCATGCTTCAGATTCTCCAGAATCTCGACAGTAGTCTTTTCGAACGAGTCAGGCATTTCTCTCCCCTTTCATGTGATACCCAAAAATTAATAATCCGCCCTCGCAGCTTCGCCTCATGTCGAATCCCACACCCGTTCACTCACGATAAACGTCCTCGGGGATGACGCTTGACATGGGCCGACTGTCCTGCGAGCGGTAGGCATCGAAAATGTTGACGACTTCGCTGTCGTGCCTAATGGCGCTTTTGTAAAAGTACCAAGCCTCGTAAAGCAGGTGGTAAGGGACAAGCCCGTTCAATATCGCCGCCCTCATGGCAAAAAACCGCAGCCTGTCGGCAACAGAGGCGTATTCTTTTTGCACAAAATAAAGATTCTCAAGCACTCCTGGCATCTCACTTCGGTAAAGCTCTGGCGGGGTGAATATGCGTATCCTCAGAAGAATGGAGGGCAAGGCGGAGGCAAACCCGCGCTTGAACGCCTCAAAATCCCGCCATGAAATTATCCCGGCCTTGAAGCATTCGTTCACCATGGCAAAATGGTGGTGGACATATACCCTTGCAATCGAGGAGGGCAAATCCACCTTGGGCTTCTCCTCCCGCTGCACGGGCTTCCCCCATTTCCATCCATAGTTAATCGAGTCGATGCTGCCTACGCTTTTGCTCCTCTTGAGGCAGTAAAGCGCGAGAGGAACATGCATCATGCCGTGGGAAAGGAATTCCTTGCGGCCTCCAAACTGCGCAATGAACCCTTCCGCATGCTCCCTTTTCGGGATGAACGTGCCCATCCCAATGCCAAAGCTCATGGCAATGCCCTGCCCGGAAAACATGGCATCGATGAAACCCTGCGGGCTCCCTGCAAGGATGGTTTTTCGATGGTGCAGGAAGCCGCAGTCCGGCTTTTTTTCACCAAGAACTTCCAATGTGCGCCCCAGCACCTCCGGGTTGTGCACCGCCTCATCCGATGTCAGATGGACGTATTCTCCGCTTGCAAGCCCGATTGCACAAAGCGCATTCCTCGCAAACCCGACGTTCTTGGGCTGTTTTTTGTAGCTGAGGGCAATTTTTCCCTGTGCAATGAACCTGTCCACCACCCTCTTGGTCATATCATCGCCGCTGTTGTCCGCAATGCAGACCTCGACCTTATCCTTCAGCCCCATCTCCCCCACCAGGCGCTCCAAATTGGAAAGCGACCTCTCCACGCACTGCGGCCTTTCGAATGTTGGGATGCAGATGGAGTAAACCGGGCGCGCCATTCAGCTCCCCCCAAGCTTCCTTTTCTTGAAAAACAGCGCAACTTCCCCCGCATTCTCCAGCGTGGGGGGGAAAATCCCTGAAAGCATCGCGCCCCTGCCTGCCACAATCGCAGATGCGCATTGCAGCAGCCGGATTGGGCAAAATACAACCGCCTTGAAAACTCCAAATGCAAGCTTGCCTCTAGGCATCCGCAGTGAAAAGCCATCCCCTCCCACCGGTGCCTTTCCCGAAATGATGAAACTTGGGATGGCAAGCAGGTCCCGCAGCCCACCTCGGGCGGCGCTTCCCCCGATTTCCCTTCTCTCCACCACCGGCTCCCCTGCCGGCGGCTTGGAGGGCAAAAATAAGTGCGCCTCCCCCACCGAGCGCATCAAATCATCATCTCCAAACGCATCTGCAAAGAAAGAATAGTAGCTTCTCCAGGCGGCATACCTCAGGCCGCATGATGCATCATAGCTCCCTGCAAGCAAATATGCCCGAAGCAGCCCTGAAAGGTAAGGGTAAAACTTTTTCTTCTGCGCCATCTTGCTTAGCGCACCCATCCCCTCCTGCGGGTGCAGGCAATGCCCGCCCCTATAAATTTCCAGCTTTCCCGCATTCGCAATCCTTCGCGAGAACTCCCAATCCTCCCCGCCGCTGAAAGTATATGGGGCGCAAAATCCGCACTCCTCGAAAACCTGCCTTGGGATGGCGGCCCACTGGTTGATGACAAAATAATCCAGGGGGGCGTCCTGCGCGCTTTTTCTTGAAAGCGGCACCCCGGCCCGCCC
>CAYSQN010000083.1:0-4129 GCA_964433305.1 Microcaldota archaeon
GCTGGGGCTGCAGGTCATAGCGGTGGTCGCGGTCCCGCAGGAGAACGGATGCATAAATCCTCATTGCCTTGGAAAACGGGGAATTCGGGCTCATCAGCACAAGCGGGGTTTTTGCCGCGATGCTTCTGGGCACGTTTTGGTCTTCCGGGATGACTGCGCCAATCCGCGAGCGGAAAAGCGACTCCACCTCGCGCGGGTGGATTTCGTAGGGAGCGGAGGACACCCTGTTTAGGAAATAGGTGAATTTGACCTCCTTTGAGCCGATGTGGTTTTTCACGAAAGTGACTAGCTTGAGCGCCGCGGTGCACGAGGGCATATCCGGAGTCATCATCACGAAGATGTTGTTTGAGACCGCCACCGACTCCTCAATCAGAGGGGAAAAGCCCGGCGGGCAGTCGATGATTATGTACTCGTAGTTGAGCTGGTCGATGACCTTTGCCAGCCGCTCGTAGCGGGTTTTCCCATAAGCCTGTATGGAGGATGAGATGCACCGCAGGCCCGAGGCAGGATGGATTGGGAGGACTTCCTCGAGCTTGGAGCTGCCGTTGAGGAGCTCCTGCAGGCCAGCCGACTGGGGCGAGAGGCCGAGGTGGAAGAAAACGCATGGGTTGTACACGTCGGCGTCGATGAGCACCGTGGAGGCGCCCGCCTTGGCGCAAAGGGTGGCGATGTTTACCGCAAGCGAGCTTTTGCCCACCCCGCCCTTGCCCGAAACCACGCTGATTATCTTTTTGGGCATGATAATCATTCGGGAGCGCCATTTAAAAGAGTTCGCCAATTCCTTCGTCTGTTGGGGTGCGTGCGCAGGGGGTGGCGCAGCGGGGGGGATGGCATGGGAAGGCGAAAGCGGATGGGGCAAATGGCTGGGCGGAGGGATGCGACAGGCAGGGGGTGGCGAGGGCGGTGGAATGCTGCGGAGGGAGGCATGGGCGGAAAAAACTGTGGAACCCCCATATTGGCAGGGAAGGCATGGGCAAGGACAGCGCAAACCTCTGGTTTTCATCAGCCGGAAACTTAGGGGGTGTGCCACAGGGCTGAGGCCGGAATCGCCTACCTCTTGTCGTTCTCCAGCATGCGCTCAAGGTTGCGCATGTCCTCAAGCCTAGACTCGCTGTATTTGGGCTCGTTGGCTTTTCGGTAAACCACCAGCGCGATTGCAAGGGAGAAGAAGCCCACCAACACCACAAGCGCGATGGACAGCACGTTGGCGCCCGCCCATGCGGTTAGCTGGTCGGAGATGGGAGGCGCGAATATTTCCACCGATGGGGAGTAGATGTAGACAAATGCCTGCTTGTCGTAGACGGTCTCCCTGTATTTTATCCTCAGGGTAAGCCCATAAGTGCCGCTTGGGGCGCTTTGCGATGGCTCCAACAGCACGGTGGCGGTTGCCGAGTCGCGGGATTTTATTTCAAGCGTCATGGACCGCGGAGTTATCTTCCAGCCCTGCGGGCCTAGGATGTCAAGCTCCACTTCCTGCGGGACCGGCCCTGCGTTGAAAAGCTTGAGGGCAATCTCGCCTTTTTCCCCGGGCAGCAGGCTGGGGGTCTGCAGATCCTGCACCAGTATTTCCGCGGAGCCCGAATCGATTGAGACCAGCTGGGCAAGGTTCCATGCGGAATAGTCGGACAGGTCGGTTATCAGGAAGGGAACCTTGTAGTAAATGGCGCGCGATTCGAAAGGCCGCATGTCCTGGACATCCCAGCGTATGCTGTTGCCCTCCACCGCCCCATAGGTGCTGCTTTGCGGCCCCTCCAAGTCAGAGGAGATTTTCTTGCCCTCCATCCGCGAGGAAAGCACTGAGGGGATGCTTTCGTAAATCTGGATGTGGGGGACCGCCTGGGCGGAAGGGTTTGAAACCGTAAGTATGACCTGCGTGTCCCCCCCCTCGTAATTTAGGGAGAACTGCCTCTTGACCGTGGGCTGGCCTATCCGGTAAGGGGTCAGCACGCGTATGATGGACGGGTAGGAGACGTTGGTGCCGTTGATGGAAAGCGTTACCACATACGAGTAGTATCCGGATGGGAGATTTGCAGGCATCCGCAGCTCGAAGGGAACGGTGCGCTTTTCTCCAGAGCCTATAAGCACGTTTTTCAGCGGAGTGGCAAGGGAAGGGTCAACCCCGGAGAGGCTGATGTCGAAGAGGGCAGGCGTGCCTGCCATGTTCTCGATCAGGGGATTCATGATGATGTTGTCCCCTGCATACACCTCGCGGTATGGTGAAAACCTGATGATGCGCAGGTCAAGGGCGGTGGGAGGTTTTTTTGGAATGTCTATGTTCGGGGGGGAGAAATAGACAATCCAGGAGGAGCCTGGGCTCACCGAGGTGCCCTGCGAGCCAGGAGTGGGGGTAGGTGTTGGTGTCGGGGAGGGGTTGCAGGACACGTCGGCCCGGTAATGATATGCCACAGGCGTGCCGTTGGTGGGCAGGATGATTTGGTAGTCTGTTAGGGTATTGTTGAAGCCGACCTGGTCTGACACTGGGAGAGTGATGAACACCACATTTCCATCCTGGTCCTGCAGATAGCCCATCCTGAAGTTTTGCGAGGAGGCAGGGGCGGTGTAAGCGGTGGGGACCGCGGCAATCGAGCCAAACGAGGCGGTTGCAAATGTGGAGAGGGAAGTGAAGGTGGCTGTGGCGTTTTGGGTGGAGCTGTTGATGAACGCGTCGAGTTGGCTGAGGTTGCCCTCTGCCAGGGAAAGGATGGGAGAGGAGGAATTGGAGAAAAGGAGCACGAGCTTCTTTACCCCAAGCACACCACAGGCGCCGGAGCCAGTGTCAAGTGTTATTTCCGAGAGGTTGCCCGCAGTGGCGTTTATGGTGATGTTCGATGATGCGGAAGAAGATGCCTGGCCGAAAAGGCCGAACCAGAGCGAGGTTGCGTTCTGGAGGGGGAGGTTTTGGGCTGTGATGTTGCCCCCTTGCGTTTCAACTGAGAATGCTGCGCCAGCTGAGAGAAGAAGGAAAAATGATAGGAGAAAAAGAAATTGATTTGCCTTCATGACTTTGCCCCTTTACCCTTTTTCTTAGTAAAGAGGCGGTAAATTATATACATTATGGCAAGCAGCACAGCCGCCGCGATTGCCCCCATCAGAAGCGGCTGTATCTGGCTTGCGCCGCTGTCCTGCTCGAGGGTGACCACGTAGGTGGCCTTGTTGGTCAAAAATCCGCGGCGAGCGCCGTAATCGATGGTGATTGGGACTTCCTTGTTGAGCTCCACCTCTTTTTCGGAAAGCCGCAGCGGGAATTCCTCCACGAAAAGGGAGTTTGGCCCGATTTCCCTGATGGTTGAGCCGCTGACGCTTACCTTCTCCGAGTTCTCATCGACTAGCGAGAGGTGGGTGAACGAGTATGCCGCCTGCTCCCCGCGGTTTCGCAAGGTCACCGAGAGGATGCTCTTTCCCGCGTCGTATTTCGCCAGGCTGACAGTCACGTTGGAGCGGTCAACATAGTTTATTGCGGCGAGCTTGCCATCAGAGGTTGCAAACTCCTCGAGGGATTTGGCGGATGCGCCGTATTTGACAAGCACGGTTGCAGATACCGCGCCTTCCTGCACGGATGAGATGTCCAGAGGGTATTCCTCGCTTGAGGCTGCGCCCCTCTCAATCATGCCCGGCTGGCTCTTGGCAAATACCTGCAGGTCCGCCCCGTTTGCCTTCACGCGGATTTCAGAAGTGTAATAAAGGGGGCCTTCGCCCGTGTTTTCAAGGCCGAGTGCGATTTTTTTGCTTCCCTGGTTGTAGAAGATTTCGTTGATTTTGAGCGAGGGCTTGTAGGTGGGCAGGCTGAACGTGTCAAGGTTGCTGACCGCCCCGCCAGAGGATTGCGCGAACTTCACCAGCACCCCGATGCTGATATTCTTGCCTTCGGATGCGAACTCGCCCTTCATCCTCTCGCGCATGTCGTATGTAGGGTAAACCAGGCTGTTGCCTATGAGCAGCAGGCCTTGGAGCTTGCCGGAGCGGAAGGAGGTTTTGAGGAAGTCATAGGTCACCTGCGGCACTATCCTGCCGCTAAGCACGATGGGCACGCTCCCGTCCACCATTGCATCTTCTATCAGGGTGCCGTCGGTGAGGATGGCGCGGTTGGCGCCGAATTCTTCAATGAGCTTTGAAACGATTATGGTGTTGT
>CAYSQN010000084.1:0-4115 GCA_964433305.1 Microcaldota archaeon
CTTTTCCCTATCCATCTCGTAAATTATAGCCGGAAGGGAAACGTTCTCGATCACCGTGAGGCTGGGAATGAGGTTGAACATTTGGAAGATGAACCCTATCTTCTTGCCGCGCATGAAGGCAATTTCCTTGGGGGAAAGCTTGGTGGTTTCCACCCCGTCAAGCACTATTTTGCCATTGGTCGGGTTGTCAAGCAGCCCAAGTACGTGCAGAAGCGTGGACTTGCCGCTGCCCGAGGGCCCCAGTATCGAGGCGAACTCGCCCGTCTTGATTTCCAGGTCGACCTCGTTTAGGGCATAGACCTTTTCCTCGCCCATCTCATATATTTTGGAAACCCCGCTTAGCCCCAGTATGCTTTTTTCCTTGTGCTGCATCATGAAACCATCTCTTGTGCGAACTGCCCGACCAGACCCGTGAACATTTTCTTGCCCTCTTTCAGCATGCGCTTGCCCTTGGCGCTTGGGAGATAAACCTTCCTCACGCGCTTCCCGGAATTTATCTTGTGCTGCAGTATCAGGCCGTCAGAGAGCATGTCCTTGAGGGTGGGATAGAGGCTGCTTGCGGAAACCTTGTGCGACTGCTGCAATGCGCGGTCGGCCCGCAGCATCTTGAGAATCTCGTAGCCGTGCATCCCCTTCTTGCTCAGAAGCCACAGCATGAACAGGTGCATGTGCTTGGCCATGTCTGGCTGCACGCACCTTGCCATCCCGGAATGCCCCGCCCTCCCCATATATATCAAATTCCTGATATATCATTAACTTTGAATATGTTTAAATTCCTTTTGGAGGAGGAAATTGCTTCGCGCCGTGCCCCCAGCGGCAAGGATTTGGGCGGATTCCCGCGGGGTTGTGGCGTGCCCTACTTCCAAAGCAGCAAAATCGCGGCTTCGGCAAGCCGCATGGGGAAGAAGTACCAAGGCTCGCTTGCCACATCGACCGGTGGCACCTTGATTGAGAGCATGCCGCACCGGTTTGCCCCCAATATGTCGGTGAACAAATTGTCCCCAGCCACTGCGCAGCTTTCCGGGGGAACGCCAAGCGCAGCTGCGGCCTCAAGGAAGGGAGCCTTGGAGGGCTTCCGGGAAGGCGAGCGGCAGACATTGATGGGAATTTTGCTTGCGGCAAAGTGTTTTTGCAGAGCTTGCCTTCTTTTTTGGCTTGAGTCGTTGGTGATAAGGGCTAGCCTGAGGCTTTTTTGCAGCTGGCGCATCTTGGCAAGCGTTGCCTTGCTTGCGCCAGGCGCCTTGTGGGGAAAAAGGGTGTTGTCTGCGTCGAGCAAAAGCGCCTTGATGCCGGCTTTGCGCAGTGGCTTTGCCTGGATGGAGAAGATGGAGGGCAAAAGCATCCTGGGCATCAGGCACATGGAATCCTATCCGAGGGGCATGTTTAAATTTGCTGGGAGGGCTTTTTTGCGCATGGCGATGGGGATTGGAAGGATTGCCTCGCTTCTGGAGACCATAGTCTGCCCCCAGCAGGGGGAGAGGATAATTTTCCTGGCGGATTATGCGGAAGGCAGACAGGACGCGTTGCGCGCAGGCAGGCAGAGGATGGCGCAGGAATGGCACCAGGCTGCCACGCTTCTTTGCGAAAAAAAGGGCTGCAAGGTGCTTCCGCTTGTAAAGTATCGCGAGGTTGGGAAGAACAATGCGGAGCTGCCAAAAACCGCCGCCGCCCAGGGAGGCGGCCATGTGGACGACCTGCCATCCCTGATTGCATCGGCCAATATTGCCATTGCCATGACCCAGTGGTCGGCAAGCGCGCCCCTGAAGAACATTGCCGCCCGCGCCGCCTCTTTAAGGGTGGTTTCCATGCCGCAGGTGGACGAGAAGATGGAGGCGGCCATGGGCGCGGATTATGTGGAAATCGAATTGAGGGGAAAGCGGCTTCTTGCCGCCATCAAGGGGGCGGTTGGATTTGAGCTCACTTTTGCCGGGGAACTTGTGCCGCACGGCACCAGGCTTTATGTGGACACGCGGGCGAACAATTGGATATTGGACAGCGGGATGTGCCGCAAGACGGGGGACTTCATCAATTTCCCCTCAGGCGAGCTTTTCAGTGCCCCTTACGAGGGAGTGAGCCCGGAGGGGGTAAAGCTTCTCGGGGAGTCGAAAACCTCGGGTGTTTGGCCGGTTTATTCCGCTTCAGACCGAAAAGTGGTTTTCCTGAAGGTGGAGAAAAACAGGATAATCAGGGTGCAAGGCGACTCAGCCTTGGCAAAGAAAATAATCGAGGACATTGCGCAGGATGAAAACAATGCCAATGTTGCCGAAATTGCGTTTGGCTTGAATGAATCCGCGCGAAGCGGGGAGGAAGTGCCTGTGCTTGAAAAGGAGAAGGCAGGCCCGCACGTGGCATATGGGAGAAATGACCACTTCGGAAGCCCGCTGACGCTTTGCGGCAAGGTAAAAGCGTCGGTGCACCAGGATTTTGTTTACACCATGGAAACGCCGATTACTGTCACTATTTACGCGGTTTATCCGAACGGGAAAAGGCTGCTTGTAGCCCAACGCGGGAAAGTGGTGGCGGTATGATGCTGCCGGGGCGGATTGCATGAAGGTGCTGGTGTTCGGCAATCCGCTTTCCAAAATTGACTCCTCTGCGGTGAAAATCGCCAACAAGCTTGAGGGGAAGCTGCCAGGAGTGGACTTCAAGCGCTTTGACGCAGCCGAGGATTTGGAGAGAGAAGGGGAGGAGCTGTTCATACTTGATGCGGTGGTGGGCTTGGAAAGGCCGCGGCTGGTGTCGCTTGATGAAATCGAGCGCTCATCCAATCCGATTTCCTTGCACGGCTTTGACCTTGCCTGGAGCCTGCTTCTCCTTAAGAAATTGGGGAGGATAAAGCGCGCGGTCATCATTGGCGTGCCTGCGCGCCAGAGCGCGGCGAAAAACAAAAATGAAGTGGAAAAATTAATCCGAACTCTTGCGAAGAAAATCTAGCTTTTTCCCAAGGCACTTGCCAATTCCTCAGATATGCGTAAAAATCTTAGAGCAGAAGGAGAGTGGGTGGTGGGCATGGCATTGAAAGGATACGTAGTTCATCTTGAAAAGCACGCAGAAAAGAATGCTGATTTCAGGCGCGTGCTCTACACGGGCAAACACAGCCAGCTCGTGCTTATGAGCCTTAAGCCGGGCGAGGAGATTGGAGAGGAAACACACGGGCACATAGACCAATTCTTCAGGTTCGAATCCGGCGAGGGCAATGTTTCCATAGACGGAGTGCCACACCGCGTCCGTGGCGGCGATGGAGTAATCGTGCCTGCAGGCGCAAAGCACAATGTGAGCAATACTTCTGAAAGGTTTGATTTGAAGTTCTACACCATCTACTCCCCGCCAGAGCACATCGACAAGACGGTCCGGAGAACCAGGGCGGATGCGCAAGCTTTGCCCGAGGAATACGATGGAAAACCGACTGAATAGCTGAAAATTGGTTTCTTGCCGCTTTCTCCAATTCATTCATCCAAGCGCGAATGGATCTCTTGCCGCCTTTCTTGGTTTTGCCTTTCCCTTCACTTCCTTTATCTTGAGCTTCAGGAAGTGCGTGGCGCAGCTGATGCACGGGTCGTAGGCGCGCACGAGCCTTTCCACCTCCATGGAAATTGCCTCAGGCTCCCTGCCCGCGTCAAGGTGCTCCTGCACCACCTGCGCCATGTCCTTTTCGATATTCACCATGTTTTGCGCGGTTGGTATGACCAGGCTGATGTATTCCACCTTGCCCGCGTCGTCGATTTTGAGCGAATAGTAAAGCGTGCCGCGCGGGGCTTCGGTGACCCCGATTCCGTGCCCTGCTTTCACCTGGGGGGTTTTGTACAGCTCTTCCTTGAAGTCCGTTGTCTCCAGCATCTCAATCGCATGGTCTATGCAGTGCACGGTCTCGATTGCCTGCGCCAGGTTGTTCATGTAGATGTTGTTGGAGGGAAAGAAGGAGAGCATGGATGACAAATCGCGGCGCGTATCCTTGTGCAGCGCATCCTTGTTCAGGTTCATCCGCGCAAGCGCGCCCACCATGTACTCCTTGCCCTCGAACTGGAAGCCCGTTGCCTGGGAGTATGGCACCACCACGCGCTCCAGGTGGCTTTGGAAGTTCTCCTCGCTTATGCAGTAGTGTTCAGAGGAGCAAA
>CAYSQN010000085.1:0-4045 GCA_964433305.1 Microcaldota archaeon
GCCCTGACCAACTACTGCGAGTCGCTGCGTGAAATCGCGGCAGCGCGGGAAGAGGTGCCAGGACGAAGAGGCTACCCGGGCTACATGTATACCGACTTGTCCAACATCTACGAGCGGGCGGGAAGGATAAAGGGCAGGAAAGGCTCGGTTACCCAAATAGGCATCCTCACCATGCCAGGCGACGACATCACGCATCCCATTGCCGACCTCACAGGTTACATTACCGAGGGACAAATAGTCTTGGGGCGAGACTTGCACCGCAAGAACATCTACCCGCCAGTGGACGTGCTTCCCTGCCTGTCCCGGCTGATGAACCAGGGAATTGGCAAGGACAAGACGCGCGAGGACCACCGGGGCATGGCTGACCAGCTCTATGCGGGCTACGCAACCGGGCGCGACTTGCGCTCCTTGGCGGCAGTGGTGGGGGAAGAGGCGCTTTCGGCAAACGACAAGCTCTACCTGAAGTTCGCAGATATTTTTGAGGAGAAATTCATCAGGCAAAGCACACATGAGGACCGCAGCATTGAGCAGACACTGGAGTTGGGCTGGGAAATGCTTTCCATGTTCCCTGAGGCGGAACTCAAGCGGCTGAAGAAGGAATTCATCGAGAAATACGGGAAAAAGTACCGGAAGAACTAGGTGAGCCGCATCTCAAAAATAAGAATGAGCGAAAGGAGGGCCAACAGGCTTCCCAGCCTGCCTCCGATTCCGTTAGCCGCATAAAGGTAATCGCATGGCAGACCAACCAAACCCGACAAGAATGGAGCTTCTTCGCTCAAAAGGCAGGGTGAAGCTTGCCCGCAAGGGCCACAAGCTCCTCAAGCAGAAGCGCGACGCGCTCATACTTGAGTTCTTCAAGATACTTGGCAAGGCCCAAGACCTCCGAAGCGAGCTTTCCTCCCGCATGAAAAAGGCCTACACCGCGCTCGCAGTGGCGCAGGCCTACCACGGCATGCAGGAAATCGAGGCGGCCTCCCTCGCAGTAAAACGCGCGCCACCCGTTCACGTGGAAGTGCGCAACATCATGGGCGTCAAAATCCCCTCGCTTGAAACCTCTGAGCCCAAAAAGCCCCTGCTCGAGCGGGGCTACTCGGTAATCGGCACTTCGGCAAAAATAGACGAGGTGGCAGACTCCTTCGAGCACGCCCTTGACCTGGTTTTCAAGCTTGCCGAAACCGAAAACGCCATCCGCAGGCTTATCCTTGAAATAGAGAAGACCAAGCGCCGCGTCAACTCCCTTGAGTATGTGATGATTCCCAGGCTTGAGGCGCAGACCAAGCTCATCGCCTTCCGGCTTGACGAGATGGAGCGCGACAGCTTTGTCATGCTCAAGACAATTAAGAGGAAGCTGGAGCGCGAAGAGGCGGCCTAGCCTTTGTGCCTGGCGGATGCTCTTCTTTTTATTCCTAGCCACTGTTTGTCTATTTGGCGATCAAATGGCAAAAAATGGCAAGCCCTCAGTCTATCTTCTATATGATTTCGAGGAGCTCTGCGGGGTTTTTGCCACGCGGCAAAAGGCAATCGACGCCGCGCTTGCGCACCTTGAGCTCCTGAAGAAATACTCGCGCCAAAAGGCAAGGCAGCTTTCCATGGGCGAGGTGTCCTTCGATGTGCTGCACGAGTCGGACAGCAGCCGCCTGGCTTGGGGCCTTACTGTCAAGTCGGTTGGGGGCATGCCCCTCCATTCCCGCAAAATCTCGATTTTTGAGCGCAGCCTTGACCAGTACCACTCGCTCCTCAAGCGCCACATGGATGGAAAAGACGAAATCCCATCCATCGAATTCGCCAGGCTCCAGAAATAGTTCCCAGAAAAAGCAAGCAAAGATTGCGCGCTGGCAGCCATCCGCAATCGCCATCTGCAACTGCGGCATCTTTTAGCAAACAATTTAACCCTTTTCCGTTGTTCCATATCCATGATTTCCATACTCACCGACAAGCCCTCCTACCGCTTCGGAGAAACCATCCACGCCACCATCGAAATCAAGCTTGGCAAGCCCACCAAGGCGCGGGGCGTAGTCGCCGAATTGGCCTGCGAGGAGGAAACCATCCACAAGACCACCGTGGTCATTGACAAGTACAACCTCGACCGCGAGCACGAGCTTGGGGTGCCTTACTCCGGAGTGGTCAAGACCGAGGAAGAAAAAAACAGCCAGACCACTTATGACAAAGACATCGTCATTTCAGGCGAGGGCACCTACCACAACAACACCATAGAGACAAAAATACCAATTCCCTCTTCGGGAAGGCCCACCAGCCACGAATATGGGCATGACAACAGGATAGTGGTCTGGACGCTGTCGGTGAAGCTTGACATCCCCATGTGGCCAGACGAGGGCGCGGAAAAGGAAGTCTTCATCGAAGGGGCGCTCTGAACTGTTTTAAACCCTTATCCGCTTATTCTCTAATGCCGACGTGGCAGAACCTGGTATCGCGCTAGACTTGAGTCCCATATCTCCTTTCTTCCCTCTTTTTGCCTTCGGGCAAAAAGGGGCGCCGTTTTGCTTCGGCAAAACGAGCGTCGAAAAGAAAGGGGCTGAGGGTTCCACCCCCAAAGAAAGCTAATGCGGGGAAGCAATCTAGTGCCCTTCGGGGCTTAGGAGTTCAAATCTCCTCGTCGGCGTCTCGCTTTGCTCGCCGCCTTCCGAGTCTCGTCAACGCTGCGTTGACGATCTCCTCGTCGGCGCTTCGCACCTTCCTCGGTTTGGTGCTTCGCACCAAATCGCGCCAGCTCTGCTGTCGCTCTCCTCGTCGGCGCTACTTTTCTAGGCAAGCCACGATCCGGGCCTAGCGGACGGCTCATTCTTTGACTTGTATCAATCTCACCTTGCCGCACTTTGAGCATTTCAGCTTGATGGTGATTGTCGCCTCGACCTTTGGATTTTGGCAGAAATTGCAATAGCTGCTTCGAACGTCCTTCATAACCTCTTCAATTCTCCGTGGCATGCAATCACCAATTTCCATAATTCTAGATGCAGTCGTATGTGCTCCAAAGGCGTTTAAATCCTGTTAGCCTCCTGCCCAATACCCCATCCGCGCTTTTCGGTACATAGGTATAAATACCGCTTCAAAATAAGCATTAACAGGTGCTGAACGTGAACGAACAAAACACAAGAATGGATTCTTCGCATTCGTTCAGCTTTAGCGCCTCTAATTGGATGCTTATTTGCGTCCCTTGCTACAAGCATTGTAGCGCCTGACCTGTGTGGCTGGCAAACTGCACGGGTCACCAAAAAATTCCCAACCAGTGCGAGCTTTTTCGCGCAAGGAGGGAAAAGAAAAACAACTAGAGGTGAAACCATGCAAAATGACGATGAGCTTATGAAAGGGCGGGGAAGGCCCTACAGGCTTTCCGCATTTCAGTTGGATACAGCGCGGAAGATTCGGATGGAGGAAGGAGCGTCCATACGCGACATTGCAGACTTCCTGAAGGTTTCGCACATGACGGTATGGCGCGCGCTTGCCCTCCAGCGCCGCCGGAGGTATGCCAGCGCTAATGGATAACCATTAAACGTCTTGGAACTGCGCTACACCGTCTTTTGTTTTTTCCTTTTTCATTCTCCTCTTAACGGATTGAGCATCCGCTCTTCTATTGCAGTAATCGCCGCATGCTTGCCAATAATATGCCCAAAGCGCGTCTTTATCTCTCGAGTAAACTCGTGCAGTTCCTCGTTATTTCTTACAATTATGTCCAGTTCAATGTCCCAACTGCCTATGCTTTTGTTTATGTAAATCACATCATCTTTCTCAAGGCAGTATCGGAGGAATTTCTCCTCCTTTTCCTTTGTTATGCCCCTGAAACCTATAAGAAGTTTGTAATAGTTGAAGCCCAGTTCGTTTGCGTCAAACCAGCAAGTGTAGCCCATGATGAATCCGTTTTTGATCAGTTTTTGCATCCTGTATTGAACTGCATCTGGAGTCAAATCCACTTTCTTAGCAAGGCTAACTGTGGATTCTCTAGAATTTGCATATAGCGAAGACAGTATTTTCATGTCAGTTTCATCTGGTTTTTCTATCTTGGCACTGCGTTCTATCCTCAGCGCTCCCG
>CAYSQN010000086.1:0-4013 GCA_964433305.1 Microcaldota archaeon
CCGCCAATCCCCCCAAGTCCATTTTCTCTTTTTTATTTTTAATTAGAACGAGAAAAGATTTCCTATATTCTCAAGAGAGGTGTTGAACGTGACTCTGACGCCTATCTCATCGTAGAATGTTGTGATTTTCCCGTTTTGATAGTAAAGGTCAGCCCTTAGGTTTGATCCGGAGGGAAGGTTTTTCTCAAGAAAACCGTTAAGCTTGAACCCATGCGCCTGCTGCGTCCAAACATAATCCACTCCAACACCGGCCCACAATCGAGCAAGCTCGGAGATGAGGATTTCTGTGGCCACTCCGACTTTTTGGGCGTAATCGTCCTTTTTTAGAGGCATGTCCAGGTTTTTCAATTTCATTTTCGCGTAATTGACATCCACATTGAATGCTTGGTTGCCTATTTGCACATCTCCGCTGATTTTGTTTCCTCTCTCATCATAGCGAAGGCCTGCCTTTATTAGCCAGTCTTCCGCCCCGTCAAACTTGTGTATTATCGTTGCAGATCCACCTGATTTTTTGTCAACATCGCTCTTTACCGTTGCCATGAATGTGGTCTGACCGAGATTGAACCTTACTCCTCCAAACTGCCTTATGCTTTCATTGTCCAAATTTTTCTTTGTGGTATTAAGTCCGAAAGTGACTGATGTTTTATTTGACAGGTCGGCCATTCCGATGAGGTAGCTCTGGCTGCCTGCGCGGGTGAGGGAAACTTTCCAGCCCCAATTGAGCTGCCCCTGGTCGCCTTCTTCTGTCATTCCCACGCTGAATTTGGTGGTCTGGTTCTTTGCAAAATCAACATTAGATGAAGTTTGATAATTTTCAAGAAGAGTGAAAAGGTCTTTGGTGATGCGCTCTGCTTGGCTTTCTGTCGTGGCGGTTTGTATCCTTGACCATATTTCTTCTGCCCGGCTTTTGAAGAATTCGGAGTCCGTCAGCTCCTGATTGATCTGGGCCATGTCATAATCTCCAGAAATGTACAGGTACCGGTTTTTGCCGACCTTGACCTTCAGGGCGCCCCCGCCCTGGTCGTCTTTTCCATGGGGGTTTATGTTGGAGTAGCCCAAGCCCACAATGCCAGGCGAATAGTAGCTTGCATTAACTTTTACATGGTCTACTTTTTTGTTAGGATATTCCAGAAGCACGTTTGCAGCAAATGAATTGTTGTCGCTCATGTTTGCCCTGAACTGCCCTCCGGCATATTGTGGGCCGCCTACCGCAAATGCATGGAATTTTTTGGCCCATTCTAGCCCGCCAAACCCATACACCCCTGATCTTTTGAATTGCAGGTTATTGTCCCAGCTGGTCTCATCGCGTGTATACCCCATCATTCCGGCAATGACTACTTTTGGAGAGGTTTTCATGTCCCAGCCCATTGCACTTGCACCCACCCAGTTTTTGCTCGGAGTCATCGACCCCCAGCCTGCCACTTGCTGGTCTGCCCATGTGTGCTGGTAGCCGAACACGAAGCCATATCTGTCTTTTCCGTTCTGCTTCTGGGCTTCCACACCCATATCAGTAGTCAAAGTGGGAGACCAGATGGTCCGGTTCATGGCGAAGTAGCGGGTGAATGACTTGTCAAGATAGGTCTGCACGTCGCTCTCCCCGGTTTGATTGCCCCAGGTGGTGGTTTGGTCTTTGAGCTTGAGCTGATCCGTCTTTACCCTGAACCAGCCGCTGTCGGTGCGGACATAAGCATTGGTGTGCAAATCAAGGTTGTTTTGGATGGCTTTCCTCTGTTCTTCTTCTGAAAGGGTGGTGAATGATTTGTCAAATCGCCTTCCATTGAAGTCCACCAGGAAATCCTGCCCATTAGACTTCATGTTTAGGTATCCGTTCATGGATTGGTCGACTTGCTCGAGAAACTCGTGCGCTGTTTCTGTTGTATGGTTCTGATTCAGGGAGTTGCTGATGGCATTTACCGTCAAATCATAGACATATGTGCTGAGGTTGGAAAGATTGATGTTTCGCATCTGCAACTGGTCCTCGAACTTTCGAGAGCCGTCCGCAGTATTGCCCGAGATGGCGTTTAGGTTGCTTATGCGGCTGTTATTTGGGCCGGAAAGGTCAAGATAGCTAAGGACGTTCCAATTCTTTGTTTCCACATCTTTGGAAGTGCCGGAAAACTCCCCGGACGCATAGTCTGGGTTGTAGCTGTTGAAGCTCCTCACAACCTGGTTGAATTTTGAGTTGACAAACCATAGGATGCTGGCAGTTGGGGTAAAGTTCATTTTATTCTGCCCAAAATACCCGTAATTTGCTTGGAAGGGGATGGATGGCGGGTACCGAGATAGGTCATTTACGTATTCGTTATATTTTTCATGCAATTGGCTTACTTGTTTCTTTGTCTTGTCTGCAAGTGTCTCATAATATTGCATCTTGCGGTTCAAGTCGGTAAAATCGTAGCTTCGGTAAAAAGCCAGAACGAGGGTGCGGATGTCTGCGAGCGTTATGCCATCCCAAGCCTGTTGCCCGGAGCGCATGTTGCGATAGATGTCGTTGATAAGCAAATCCAGCACCTGGGCATTTGGTATGTTTTGGATGATTTTGAGGTATTCTTGAGCAGCTTCTGAGCGGGAGTAGTTGTTTTTGCTGTTGACATTGAATGCCGAACCTATTGGGGAGGAGTAAATGACATTCAGGTTGTCGGCAATGGTCTTCATGATTGTGTCGAATGATTGTGTTCCAAATTCGCTGGAACGGTAAACGTTGTTTACTAATTTGAGGTCCTGCAGTATGCTGGCTGGAACCTCGGGAACGCGTGAAGTTTCGCCTTCTCCAGATATTACGCCTATTGCGCGGAGATAGCGCTCTGCTGAACCAGCCGTGGTTACGGTGGCATAAAAGTTTATGGTGTTTCCATCCACTTGTGCCTTGAACTCCCTTTCACCGATAAGGAAAGTTGCTGACTGCCCGTTGGTCAGGTTCTTAAGGTTGGCAAATTCCGTGCTCTTGCGGATATCCTGTTCGCTTGCCCCTGTCTTTAATGAAAAATCAAATACGTTGACTGCTTGCCCTGCAGGGGACGAGTATACTTTGCTTTGGATAGAAACCGACTGGTCACTGGCGATATTCTTCCAGTAAGAATTTTTGAGGTCGAATGAGTACAGAAGGCTTGACATGACCAGCAAGTTGGACTGCAGCACTTGGCTTGCAATCCCTTCGTCCCCCCCGAATTTGGTTTGGAAAGCCTTCCATCGGTTGTGGTATTTTCCACCCATAAGGCCGTTTGCAGAAGAGAGTGTGGAGTAGAATTCTTTTGCCCTATCTATGGGAGCAGCCAAAGGTAGGCTTTTCTTTGTCATGTCCTGGTATGGCACTTCCAATAAAGAGCAATTCTCCCCGAAATTTGATTGGATGACGATGGATGGGAAAAGAAGGCCCGAACCGTCTTCCATGTTCTTAATTGCACCAAAGACCTTGGAAACTAGCTCCTGCGGCCTGTCTTTGAGGTGGTTCACATCTGAGGCGCTGATGCCTGGCATTCCAGCAAAGTAAGACGGCAAAACTGCAGGGTCGATTGAGCTTCCAAACGCCTTGGATTTTATCACGATATCCAGACCCTGGAGGGCACGCTGGGTCCTTACCATGTTTTTCAGGCCCTCCTGCAGAGGGTTGTGGATCCCTTTCTGAATCTGGTCCCTGGAAGTGCCATCCAACGCATAATTGTCCATGATTGCGGTGAGGCGGCTTAGAAGGCTCTCAGCGTTGCTTGTAAGAAGATTTGCCCAGCTTGAAGTCTGAAATGCCACGTTTGGGTCGGTGCAGGAGAGGAGAAATTTTTCTAAATTATCCGCAAGGTCCCCATAGTCCAGGGTAAAGCTAGAAAGCGTTTCTCCATTTAAGCCCCTGGAAGTGCGCATCTTTGCCGCAATATCGTCAAATTGCTTGCGGATGCCCTGGATGTATTGGTGGACGTTGTTGTAAAGCTCTTTTGTGTCCACGGATGTTTTGGAAACGAAAAATTCGTCCTTTTTTGATTTCTCATCGCTAGTTGTTTGTATGCCGGATTGGTAATTGT
>CAYSQN010000087.1:0-3945 GCA_964433305.1 Microcaldota archaeon
ATGGACTGGACGGCGCCCTTGAGCTTGAGCAGGCTTTGGCGTTCGGAAGAAAGCCTGGCCTGGGAATAGTCTATCTTCTTGCAGTATTCAAAGCACCTTGCCCCGGATAGATGGCACTCGGCATCCGTGCGGTTGAGGAATATGTTGTTCTTGGAGATGTTTGCCGAGAGGTATTCCAGCTCCACCAAAACGGCCACTTTTGAGTCTATTGCCGACGGATCCGATGAGATGGAGTCTATGCCTTGGGAGTAGCTTGATAGCTTGGAGTCAAACGCCACGCGCTTTGAGCTCCAGTCCAGGAGCGTCTCCCAAAACCCGTCGGCATAAAGGATTATGTCGCAGTTGGGATTGGACTTGCAGGCAAGTATGCATGAGAGCTTGTCGGTGCATGGGTGCATGTCCGTGCCTGTGAGGAGCATGCATTGGGATTCGTCCGCCTGCTTGGCTGATTTTACAGTTGAAGCAAGCGACTTGGCGCTTTGCACCCTTGAGTCAAATGATGAGGTTGCCTTGACCTCTTCGGACAGGGCGGCAATCATTTTTTCCCTGTTGCCGATCGCCCCCCCCGCCTGGCTGTCAAAGACATAGATTTCCACCCCGTCCGCGCTTATGAGCTGGTAGCTGCCTCCGGAAACTTGCTTCACCTCGACAATCTGATCGGGCTCGAATGGGGAATTGATGAATGATTGCAGGGGGGTGGGGATGCAGAAGCCGAGTGTCGCCATGAGCAACAGCGAGAGCCAGGCCTTTGCGGCTTTTCCCATGGGAAGTGTTCGAGCGGAAAGCATATTAATTTGAAAGAGGGGGCGAAACGCTTGGCGGCAGGGGGCTTGGGAAAAGGGATATTAACGCGCCCGCAGTGTATTTTGCATGGGGGAAGCAAAAAAAACAGCCAAAGGGAGATATGAGCTTGCCACCTTTGCCGCAGGCTGCTTTTGGGGGGTGGAGGAGTTGCTGCGCACCACGCCAGGGGTGTTGCGCACGCGGGTCGGATACATAGGGGGCGCTTCGAAGAACCCGAGCTATGAGATGGTCTGCACCGGCCTCACCGGCCACGCGGAGGCGGTGGAAGTTGAATTTGACCCGAAAATGGTGCCCTTCGAAAAGCTCCTTGAAATTTTTTGGGGCAACCACAACCCCACCACCGCAAACCGGCAGGGATGGGACATCGGCACCCAGTACCGCTCGGCGATTTTTTACCATTCTGAAAAACAGCGGGAGATTGCAGAGAAGTCCAAATCAGCGCAGGAGAAATCAGGGAAGTGGGCTGGCAAAAAAATTGTCACGCAAATAGTGCCTGCGCCTGAATTTTATCCCGCCGAGGAATACCACCAGAAGTATTTGATGAAAAGGGGGCTTGCCTCCTGCCACATCTGAAAATTGGCGCCGAAAAACCGCGGCATTCTCTTGCCTCGCTGCGCGGGGAGGGGGCTTTCCGCAAGGCTGCAAGGCGCCTTCCATTTGAGCCTGGCACCTGACATGCCATTAAAAAATCAGCAGTGCAAATTCCCGCCATGGGAATGAGCAAAAAAGACCTGTCACGCAAGCATGCCAACCTCCAGGTGAAAATAGCCGAGCTTGAGGCAAGGGCAAGAATGGACCCCATAAAAAAGCACCCCGAGCTGCACGAGGAGCTTGCGCGGCTGAAAAAGGACCTGGCAAACGGATAGCTCCGCCCCTTTTTCTCCCCCTAGTTTTTCTTTTTGGAAAGCCACGCCAAAAGCCCCTTTTGCGCGTGCAGCCGGTTTTGCGCCTGATGGAACACCACGCTTTGCGGCCCGTCAATGACTTCGGATGCCACCTCCTGCCCCCTGTGCGCAGGAAGGCAGTGCATGAAAACCGCGTCCTTTTTCGCAAGCGACATCGTTTTTTCGCTAACCTGGTAGCCTTCAAACGCCCGCAGCCTTTTTGCCCCCTCTTTCTCGTCCCCCATGGAAACCCAGGTGTCGGTATAAACAGCGTCTGCCCCGGCAACCGCCTGTTGCGGCTCCTCAAAATACTCGCCTTGCGCACCAAGCTTGCCGCTCATCTCCAAATATTCTTGGAGCGGAGAAAACTCCCTGGGCCCCGCCATCCCAAGCCGCACCCCCGCCATGGCGCAGGCGCAGATGAGGGAATTGGCAACGTTGTTCCTGCAGTCCCCAACGTAGGCAATCTTCTTCCCGGCGCCAAGCTTGCCAAGCTCCTGCAAGGTGAAGAGGTCCGCCAACGCCTGGCATGGGTGCTCGGTGTCGGACAATCCGTTTATCACCGGGGCGAGTGAGCCATCAGATAGCTCCTCAAGGGAGCGGTGCGAGTTCACCCTTGCCATCACGAAATCCGCCATCGAGCCTGCAATCGCCCCGGTGTCCGAGTAAGACTCCCCCCTGGCAAACTGCGAGGAGGCGCTGTCAAGGAAAACCGCGTGCCCCCCAAGCTGGGTCATGGCAATCTCAAAGGACAGCCTTGTCCTGGTGCTGTTCTTCTCGAAAAACATCACCATGCTCTTGCCCTCAAGAAGCTTCGGGCACCTTCCTTGCGCCTGCAACGCCTTAAGCTTCGCGCAAAGGGCAAGCACCTCCCTTAGCTCCCCGCCAGAAATATCCCCGAACTTCAAAAAATCCATCTTTTCACCCGTCAGCTGCCCACATCCATCAGTTGTCCGCTTCTTCCGTCTGCGCGCTTGGTGCGAGCCCTCATCGTCCGCCCGCTAATTCCTGGCGCGCTTTATAGCGAACGACGCCATCTTGCCCGCCACCTCATTGATTTTCTCCCCTGCGGACTTGGAAAACTCCGGGGCATGGTTAACTTCCAGCACGAAAAAGCCGCCTTTGCCATCCTCAATGAGGTCTATCCCGTAAATCCCCTGCCCGAAAACCTCCCCGGTCTTGAATACTGCCTCCTCCATTTCCTGCGTGAGCTTGAACCCTTCCGCCCTGCCCCCGCTGTTGAGGTTGGTCAAAAACGACCCGTTGCTTGCCTGCCTGGCAACGCAAAGCGCCACCTCGCCCCCGACCAGAAGCACCCGCACGTCCCTTCCCGGCTTGTCCACGTACTCTTGCACATAGAATATCTTGTCCCCCGCGCCCCCGAGGTGGCTTTTGAGGGAAACCACCGCGTCGGCGGAATGCCTGTCGGTAACCTTGCACACCATCCTGCCCCAGCTCCCGATGGGGGGCTTGATGACGCAGGGGTAGCCCATGGCGTCGGCGGCGGCAAGAGCACTGTGCGCTGAGAATGCAAGCAGCACCTTGGGAGTGGGAATGCCGGCCTTGGAAAGAGCGGCGCTTGAAAGCACCTTGTCCCCGCAAAGCAGCTGAGAGGAGTGGCTGTTGAGCGTGGGCACCCCGGACGCCTCGAACGCATAGGTGAGGGAAAGCGAGCGGCTGAGGCTGCTTGAGCGGCAAAGCAGGCAGTCGAGCCCCTCATGCGCCCCGGAGGGCTCTTCCAGCAGGAAGTATTCGTGCTCGTCGCTAATCTGCTCCACCTGCGCGCCTTGCGCGCCAAGCGCGGCTTTCAGCGCCGAATTCTCAGGAGTCATAATAGTGCTTATCATGCCTATTTTCATCCAAACCACTCTTCCGTGCAGCATTCAGGCTGGAACGGAAGATGGCAATTCCGCCAAATAGCGCTTTTAAAGTGGTGTTCCATAAAAAACTAATCGCCCCATTTGAAACAAATGCCGGAATGGGGCAGCCCCAAGGCGCGTTTTGCTATCGCGCAGGAAGGGCGCGGGGGAAGGCGCGCTTTTGGCTCGATGCGATTGATGGGGGCATGCGGAGAGCTAGATGGCTGGGCTTTGCGCGCTTGGCAGGAAAGGTGTATTTATTCCTTGCCTTCGCCCCAAAAACATGCGAAGCGCGGCAATGCTGGTTTTTTTGGCGGCATTATCCCTATCCTTCACCCCATTAGTTTACGCTAGTGATGATGCCACCCTGAGGTACATGGTACCAAACGGGCTTGAGT
>CAYSQN010000088.1:0-3906 GCA_964433305.1 Microcaldota archaeon
CCTCGAGGTTCATTTCAAAAGCCACTTTCATCAGGCTTATGAACTTCTCCTTGTCGGCATGCTCTTTTCGCTCAAGGCCTTCCACGATTCTTGCGAACCGCTCGAAGTCCTTTTGCTTTCCAATGAGTTGGTATTTCCTGAAGAAAGGCAGCACTTTTTCAAAAAGCTGCCTTCTGTTGTCCGTGTAGAATTGCAGCGTGTCAGGCTGTCCTGGTTTTGGAAATATTCTTCCGCAACCAAGCACCCGCACGAACAAGTCGAGCACGGCGCGGTTCTGCACATGCTGCGTCACGTGAAAGACTGGATCCAGTACAAAACCGAACCTCGTTCCTTCTTGACGCTTGAGGGCTACCGAAAAGCAGCCTTCTGCATCCGCGAACCCTGCCAGATAATATGACAACTCACTTTTCTTACTTGGAAGCCTGCTAGGCTCGACCAAGTGTTTGTATTCTGACAACATTGGATCACCGTTTCCTGCTGATTGCCCTCATTAACCTTCACTATTTTTCCATGCTCTGGAAGTGAGGTTTTTGGGTTTCCAGCATATGGCCAAATTGTTTACCCCCTCAAGTTGAGGGTCAGAGTTACCCCCGCTCTTTGCTGGCGCTTAGACCCGTTGAAACAGGTGTTCACGTACCAGTAGTGAGCAGGCGTCACCCGCAATACTAATCGTTTCCGATTTGCTGCGAGTTGTGTTTTTGATAAACAGTCGACCTCCCCTTGTCACTGCGACCTGCCAATCCTTGCGGAAAAGCAGGCATAGCTTATCCCGAAGTTAAGCTACTATTTTGCCGAGTTCCCTTAGCTGAATTTCCCTGTCACGCCTTGGCTTGTTCTGCCAGCAGCACCAGTAATAGTTCTAGGTACGGTCGTGCCGGATCGGATGCGCTCCCTTTTCATGGGCTCCGGGGATTAGGATGCTTGGCCCGTTTATGCCTCTTCTCCTCACAACGAGACTCGAAGGCATTATCGGATTTATGTGAAGTCTCCTCCACCACCCCTACCCCAAAGCGTCAGGAATGCACCTTGCGTTGCCGCGTCTACCGGCACGGGAATGGAATCTTAACCATTTTCCCTTTTGGCAGTTCGCTATTGGCTTTTGCCTTAGGATCGCCTAACTCTGAGCTGAAGAACATTGCCCAGAAACCCGTGTGCTATGCGGCGTCCAGGATTCTCGCCTGGATATGCTGTTACTAGTACCAGGATCTTCGTAACTGGTCAGTCCACAGGACGTCACCGCCCTGCTTCTGCCCAACCAGCTCGCCCCCCTACCAGTTGCTTTTTTGGAGCAACTCCGAGGTTTCGGTACCAGACTTAGCCCCGATCATCTTCGAAATGCGCGATCTAGACTGGTCCGCTATTACGCGTTGTTTAAAGGATGGCTGCTTCTAAGCCTACCTTCCAGCTGTTTTAGACCGGACACTCCTTGTGGATTCGCACTTAGTCTGAATTTAGGGACCTTAACCCCGGCTCCGGTCGTTCCCGTAATGGCCTACTAGCTTACCCAGTAGAACCCGACTCCCGGCTTCTACGACGGCTGCAGATTCGGAGTTTGACAGCAAAGCGATTCCTTTCGGAACCAATCTCCGCAATCAGTGCTCTACCCCGCAGCCCATCTCCACCGAGGCTGTCCTGAGGGACATTTCGAGGGGAACTCGCTATTGCCGAGTTCGATTGGACTATCACCCCTAAGCGCCGGTCACCCGAGCAGAATATACTAGCATCGGTTGCGGGCCTCCACCAGCCGTCAGGCTGGCTTCGCCCTGCCGTCGCTTAGTTCACATCGGCTTCAAGTCTGATGAGTGTGACTGCTCGCACTTTCGTACGACGTGCCTCCCTTGCGGTGCGCACACTCGCTTTCGCTTCGGCTCTCGCCTCGCCACACAACATCAACTCCCTGGCTCTTGCTTCGAGAAGAACGATGCAACACTGGTATTCCCGCCTCGCTCCCCGCCTCTCGGCAGGTCGCTTCGGCAGTCGTGCCCTTTCGCGCTGCATCAAATTGTAACCAGTCAGTTTGAGGATCTTTTAACTGTCCTTTCGGACTCCTTTTCAGCTTTCACTCGCGTTACTAATTCGCTATCGGTCTTGGGGTATATTTAGAGTTGGCGGTTAGTCCCGCCGTCTTTGTGCCCTATAATCGAAGAACACTACTCGCTTGACTTCACTCCGCACGATTTGAACTACGGGGCTGTCACCCTCTATGGCGCGGCTTTCCAGCCGACCTCGAATCATCGTACGGATATTCCGTCCCACATCTACAGCACATTGCTGTGCTGCATTCGGTGCGCTCTGTTCGGCTTTCAGTCACCCTTACTTACCGAATACCTGTTGGTTTCTTTTCCACCCGTTACTAGAATGTTTTAATTTTCGGGGTGTTTGCACCTTGCGGTGCGCCGCCCTATCTCCGGATCACGGGATGCCTGCGCCTTCCCGGAGCTTTTCGCAGCTTGCCGCGGGGCCTTGTTGTACCCAAGCCTAGCCATCCACTGACTGGCTGTAACATGCATATGTCTTGATAGTTGATTGTCAACTAAGAACTCTAACATGCGCTCTCGCGCATGAATGCAACGCACTTGCGTTGCAGTGAGTATCAGTCGCTTCCTTCGTACTCGTGAAACTCGTTCCAACTCCGAAGCCTTCATGAGAAATCCAGCTCCTTCAATGCCGAACGATATTTTGGCTTGCCGCCCGCATCGGACGGCAAAACCGCGCTTCCCTCAAAGAGAGAACACGCATCATAGGAATCTATGACTATGAACACACGCGATCCCGAAAAATAGCGGCCAAAGATACGGCATAAGCCGTGCCTTGCAAGAACTCTTGCGGTGGGCCTCCCTCCCACCGACGAAAATCAGAGCGGCGGCGCGACTTGCGCTTGCGCGCAACTGCGCCCCAAAATGCTCCGCATTTTGTGGTGGAGGTCAGTAGGGATTGTTAGTTTGTTTGCATCGCAGCCGAAACACCCCGGTGCTGATGTCGGGCGATTGCTCGCCCGAACGTGCGGACGTTATTAGATGGGTTCTTGTTTATAAATGTTTCTTCGAGCGCCCTTGCAGATAAGCTACTGCCCGACAATCCTTGCGAAGTGCTTGAGCGTGTTTGCAACGTAGGGCAGCTTCTTGAATTCCTCGATGTGCTCCTTTAGCCCTTCAATGCTTTGCTCGAGTTGCTCGATATTCTTCTTGGATTTCATGTTTGGATGCTGCTCGAAACGGACAAATTCAGAAATTTCCATGATAAGGTCATTGAAGGGCTTGAGGGAGGAGTGCTCTTTACCCCTCCCAGAACCATATGTTATTTCACTGCCCTCTTCCATTGTAACGTCGATTTTGAACGAAAAGCTCGGCTGTTTGGGGTTTTTTGTTGCACGCATGGAAGGGCCGTCATAGACAAGCACGCCGCTTTCAAACGGATGCCCGTTGCTGGTGTACCCCTTCCTGAGATTGCCGTTGACACATTGGTCGAAGAAGAACCTGTTCAGTGAGAAATTTATGAGGCGTGCCAGATTTTTTCGCTGGTCGTCCAGTTCCATTGAAATGTTCAGCTCCTGTTCGTTGTTGAGAATTTGTTTGAGGCCGTCGAACTTTTCGAAAAAAACCGTTCCTGATGAAAAGCTCTTGATTTTTTCAATTGCCTTTTTCATTGCCTGTTTGCTTGGAATTGAAAAGGATTCGGCATATGAAAGAATTTGGCTTGTGGCAGAGCCCGAATTGTTTTGGGGGAGCGGAGGGTAGAGGGCAAGAGCGCAATCGCACAGCTTTGAGAATTGTGAGTTGGATTTCTTCGTTTCGGAATATGGTGTTTTGGCGCCTTCCTTGCCATTTTCCAATCTCGAGGCAGGAGGGTCAAACACTTTGCGCATCTTCCCAAAAAAAGTGCGGATGCCAAAGTTCATTTCCCTCA
>CAYSQN010000089.1:0-3899 GCA_964433305.1 Microcaldota archaeon
TATTGTGGTGGCGCTATTGCTTGTGCTTCTGGCAGTCATCCTTACCTTCCAATCAGGGGGAATTGAAGTTGAGGCTGCCAAGGTCTATGTGCAGGCGCTGACCGCCATTGCCACCCTTGCGCTGCTTTACTACGCCTATTTCAACGTTGAGTCCAAGCGGGAGGAGGACATTGCCAGGCTGGAGCTCGCAGTAAGGCCGATTTTCGTCTGGGAGCTGGAAAGCGAAAATGGCGGGGCGAAGCTCACCTGCCACTCCCTCAAGCACCCGATTTATGACTTGCACGCCTCCCTTGAGCTTGGGGGGAAGAAGCACTCGTTTGAGGAAAGGCACCTTGACGTGTACGAATCCAATCCGCGCTCGCAGCGCGAGTACGACCTGACGGAATTCATAACTGGAGGGCTCGGCGGCAAGGAGATGAGGGTGCTTAGCATCACATTCTCATATTATTCGGAAGCTGGGGGCAAATACATCCTTTCCTTCACCAAGGAGGTGCGCAAGGACAGGAAAGGATTCCTGTTCCAGCACCGCAGCTTCTTGTCCGCAAAATACCCCTGGAAGGAGCAGGCAATCGCTTTCAGCGACTAGGGGGAATGATCTAGAGATAGCCCCATGTCGCCAGCCTGTCGGAATCCTCGTTCCATTTTGCCCCGATGTCCGTTCGGTAGAACATGTTGGGGATGATGATGTTTCTCACCCTGTTGTAGGCCACCGAGCGCGCCTCGGTCATGGTGGTGCCTGAGCCGGTAATCACAAGCGCATAGCCGCTGTTGCCTGCCAATCGCCAGTCCCCGTCCACCACCTTGACATCCCCAAGATGCACGCCCTCGAGGTTATGCTTCCTGAATAATATTGATGCTTCCTCGGAGTATTTCTTGAATGCCTTGGGGTCGTCGAAGGGGAAT
The DNA here is from genome assembly GCA_964433305.1 of Microcaldota archaeon. Classification (GTDB taxonomy): domain Archaea; phylum Micrarchaeota; class Micrarchaeia; order Anstonellales; family Anstonellaceae; genus UBA10161. The sequence goes on from CAYSQN010000089.1 coordinate 904, forward strand.
GGGGGAACGGCGACCACCACGCCTACCTCGAAAGCGCGCTTGACGCGAAGCTCGGGCGACTCGCCCTTTGCAATGCCATAAAGCAGGTCGGCCCAGTCGGAGAGCACGCCTTCCATCATGATGGAGATGTGGGGGTAGCCGAAGCGGCTGGTGAATTCGAGGGGGTAGATGCCGCGGGAGTTCACGATGCAGTTGATGTCGATGTAACCGACGTAGCCTGAGGCTGCGAGCTTTTCCTTCATCTTAAGCAGAGTGGAGTCGAAAAGCTTGTTTTGGGTGCCGAAGAACATCGAGGTGCCCATCTCCCCGGTGGAGGGGCCGATGTCGCCCGGGAACATGCGCTTGTGCTCGAAGTTTATGTTTATGGGCAGTATGAAGTCCTTGCCGTTGAAAAGCGCGCCCACCGCCACTTCCACCCCTGAGATGTATTTCTGCAGCTGGAACTCCTTTATCTTCTTGCCCCAGTTTTTCTTGTAGCGCTCAAGCATCTCCATTATATCCTTCCCGTCATCTTCCTGCCCTACGAAAAGGAGCTCTTTTTCGTTTTGCGCAAGGCCTGAGGGCTTTATCACGTAGCGGTCGGGGTTCTTGCTGATGAATTCAATTGCAGCGTCGAAGTCCATGAAGTTTTTCCTTGGGATGATGGAGACGCCTGCTGCCTCAAGCTCGGTCTGCCCGTATTCGCGGTCCATTTCCAGCCTGTCGGTGTAGGGGCTGCCGCCCACCACCATCTTGCCCTCCTTGCGCAGCTTGTCCGCTTCTTCCCCAAAGCCGAAGTCGTCGAAAATTATGCAGTCAGCCCACTCGGCTTCCTTTTTCCAGTCGTCGCACTTTGGCAGGAAGCCGTCGCAGACGTCCTTTTGGTCCCTGTTTTGTATGAAGTATTTCGCCTCGTGGCCTTCCTTGGTTATCTTCCAGGCCAAGTCCCCGATAAGAGCATCTATTGACACGAAGAGGAACTTCAGCTTCCTTTTCTCTTCCTTTTCCCCATTTCCCATCGCGGCTATTACGTGCATCAATCTTTTATTGCATACGCAGCATTGCGCGCAGGAGTCGCTTGCCGGCTCATTGCCCGGCAGCCTTGCATCCCTTTTGAATTGATGCGGGATTGGGGCCCTATCCATGCCAATTGCGCTTTCCCTCCCCCTATTGCATCCATTTTTATTGCATATCCCGCAAATTCCACCCATGCGGGAGCTTCTGGAAGCGATAGAGTGCCTTTATTTCGACGGGGACAGCCGGAAGGGCCCGCGGCTTGGGTTCATGCTGCGGGAGCTGACGCGCCGGGGCTGCGTGGTGCACACCGACCGCCACAAGAACATGTGGGTGGAAAAGGGGCGTGGAAAGCCCATTGTGCTCTATTCTTCGCACATGGATGTCGACCCCAAGGTGGGCAAACGCAATTTCCTGCGCCACAAGCCCCACGGCCGGGGGATGACGGGGGGAATACTTGACAACGCGGTTGGCTGCGCCATGAACGTTTTGCTTGCAGAGCAAGGCCCAAGGCGCGGAACAGGAATTTATGTGTTTACCGCATCGGAAGAAGTGGACAGGAAAAACGACCGGCGCTTTGCGCGCTCGGCAAGGGAAATTGTGCGGGAACTTAGAAGGAGAAAAGTGAAGCCTGACTTGTGCGTGGCGATTGACATTACTTACCCGGGCTTGTTGCACCACCACGACAAGATGGACTGGTCCCTTGAGCACCATGAGCTTTTCCATTCCGATGATGGGACACATTGCTACCTGGACGGGTATGTGGACAGGAAATCCAAGAAAATAGGGGAGCAGCTGGTGAAGCGATTCAGGAGCAGATTGGTGAAGATGCGCGAATTCCCAGGCTATGACGAGGCCATGGTGTACTCGAGGATTGCGCCTTCCTTTGCTTTTGGCCCAGTGGTTTATGGAAGCTTTGACAAGCCCAAGCAGACCATGCCCCTTGCGCACATGAAAACCGCGCTTGAGTTTTTGAGGCGGATACGGCTGTGAAACATATTTTGTGTTAATTTGTGTGGTGTTGTATACATTTATATTCTTTTCTAATCACTTTAAAAGTCAACGAATTTGCAGGGTGATTGACGTGCACAATCAGATAAAAGTAAACAAAAAACAAGAATACGCTGAGAATACCCAACGGAGGTTTGGACAGTTTTCCAAGCTACAGCAAAGCGGCATATTCAAGGATAGCTATTCGCAAAAGCCTAAGCCCCTGGATAAAAAGGCCATGAGAACTATTCTTGAGAGCGTAGGGCACGTTGATTTGATTCGAGTGAGCTGGGAACCTTTAAAAAAAATATTGCCAAAAATGCAGCACAAGGAACAGATTCGAGTCGTGAAGGCTGCGTTGTCTTGCAGAGTAGACGATTTAAAATTGAAGTTCGAGCTAGCGCAATACATCGCAGAGAACAAAGAATTGCAGACACCAGAAATTATGAAATTGTTAGTTAGCAGGTTTGCGTATTTATTCTATAACTGCACCAATACAAGTGAGTTTTCTAAACGAGCGTATCGTTTCTTGGATATACAGGAGACGCTCGAGCAATTCGATTTGGATTTCCAGAAAAGAGTAGTGTGCCACTTGTTCAATAATTATGCAAATGGAGGGTACTTCCGCACAGTGAAGCTTATGTTTACTGGTGCGAACCTTATTAGCACATCCAAAAAATTTCAGACAAAAGAAATTTTGGAGCATGCGAAGGGATCGTTTGTGAATTATCTAGTTAAACATATGCGGGCTTTCCCAGATCAAAGACAGATTAGAACAATCGAACTCCTGAGATGCCAACACGATGTTTTGGAAAAAATGAATAGCTTGCTCGATAAATATGGTATTGGATGCAATAATCATACAGACCCCCAATGCAAAAATATTATTAGATGCGTGTTGTGGATTATGCGAGATCTGCCATCGATAAGAGATAAAATTAAAAGTGAGACTCTTTCAGATGACAATTATGAAAAATATGCGCATTTAGATGCTCTACAAGCATAAAACAGGT
>CAYSQN010000090.1:0-3855 GCA_964433305.1 Microcaldota archaeon
TGTTCGCCTACCCTGCGACCAGGAAAAGCCCGAACGGCAAGCTGAGGCTGTTTTACGAGGCGCAGCCCATGGCATTCATTTGGGAGCAGGCCGGCGGAGCTTCATGGTCTGGCAGGGAGTCGCTTTTGGATGTTGAGGAGAAGGATGTGGATGCACGCGTGCCGCTTTACCTTGGGAACAGGGAGCTCATTGAAAAGCTGAAGAAGGCGGTGCGCAAGCAGAGCGGCTAAATCTTGCCTTCAAGAAGAACGTTGCACACGTCAGAAAACGATGCGCTGAAGAATGTGCGGCTGTCGATTGTGTAGCTGCCGCTTCTTTTGACCGGGAGGATGCCGCGCTTCAATTCGTTGAATCTTTTTTCGCAGTCAGCCATTTTTCCAAGTTCTTTTTCGGAAGCCTCGACCGCGATGCGGAATTCGGGGTGCGGAACCCCTGGTGCCGGGCCGCAAAAATGTTTGTTTGGTTTTGTTGCCGGGGAGTGGATTATTGCAATCGTTGCCTCGTGAAGCACGTACACGCCATTTTTCCTGGAAAAGCCGTTTTGGTTGCCGGGAGATATCAGAGCCAGCTGGTGCTCTTCCCAGTAAACCTTCCCGGTTTCCATGTTTTCGAAGGCCTTGGAGATGGTCGCCGCGGGCAGGATGATTGTGATGCCCGAGCTTGGATCCTTGTGCTTGAGGTCTTGCCCGCGCAGGGGAGCAAAGCCGATTGCCGAGAGCTCCTTTTGGAAATAGTCGCCTTGCAGCCCGCTTACTTTTAGCTCGTCCAATGCCTTGCACGAGATGGGGCTGCCACAGAGCAATGCGTGGAAATAGTTTTTTGGGGTTTTGTCACTGGGCCTGCTGATCCCACCTGGCAACTTAAACTCGCCGTTTTTGGAGAATTGCTGCATGAGATTATCTGCTGCGAAACCCTTAAATTTGGAGTTTAATGGTGAATGTGGAATTGCATTGGCGCTGCCAAGAAATAAGGTCGATGTTTGCATTGCTGCCCGCTTACCCCCATGCTGGTCAAACCTTTCCACTTTTTTCCCTCTCCCCCAACCAGAACATTTAATAGTTTTGATCGTTTTATCCTTGTAGGTGATGTGATGGCAAACGTAAAGATAAATGAATTCACAGGAAAGGTTGTGGGAGATTTGGACGTTGGGCGGGAAGTTACTCAGCTTACAATCACTAAAGATGAGAAAAAATTAATACTTCACCTTGAGGGAAAAAAAGAGCCCATCGCTGTAGACATATCTGCTTACCCGATCGCTTTCCTGAGGCAGTATTTGCCAGATAAAACCGAAGAACCTAATGTTATTCCTTCAATGTTTTATAATGAAAAAACGAACACTTTGACTCGTTATGGAGGGGAGAGCACGATGAATGTGTTTCGTTTCTCAGAAAAAGACAAAAATCTGCAATATGGCGTTTATAACGGATATGTTCCTAAGAAGGAGAATGAGGATGCAAAAAGCCGGGTTTTCAAGCAAAGGTACTAGGGCTGCACCCAGTCTATTTCGTAGTACTCTTCCTTGCTGCCGGGAACCTCGATGCGCTTCACCGCATAGTAGGTGACCGAGGTTTCCCGGTCGCAAATCGCGAGAAGAAGCTCAAGCCCTATGCGCTTGCACTGCTCGATTGCATCTGCAAGCTCTTCGCCGCCGATATACTCTTCTTCTGAAAGCGAGAACATGAGGTACTTGGGCTTGCCTGTCTTGGGGTTTTCAATGCCTCCGTTCACGCGGTGGTAGAGAAGGAAGTCAAGCGTGGTGTGCAGTGGCGCGGATTGCACCTTTTTCTGGGATTTTTTCCTCTTCGCCTCGCCCGGGATGGCAAGCACGAATGTTTTTTTCACCGAGTGCGCCACACGGATGGCGCGCGCCCACTCAGAAATGAGAAGCTTGCTCGGGCGGGGGAAGCAGTGGATGACGTGGCGGCTGTGCACCCACTCGTTGTTTGCCTTGACCGGGGAGGCGCCTGGGAAGTAGAGGCGGAAGTGCGTGCCGAACTTGAAGCCCGTTTTGAGCACAAAGCCGTGGAGGCGCCAGTTCTCATACACTGAGTATAGGTGCAGGAAGTCCTTGTGCTGGCGCTTGGCAGCCCGTACAACATCGGCCTCTTTCGCGTTTTCAAGGTGCAGCCCTGCGTGCTTCATGAGGAAGAGGGTTTCGTAGGCGTCCAGCTTGGAAAGCTTGCCCCTCTGCTCAGCCTTGTAGGAACCGAACTGCCCCAGCCAGTGGCGCTCGTAGAGTTCCTTGCCAACCGCTTCGTCGTCTATTATCGCCCACAGGTCGTCCGAATAGAAGCGGCCCGAAAGTGCATAGCTGTCAAGGGAAAGCTTGCCGCCTGGGTATTTCTTGAGGCTGTTCCTGCCGTACTTTTCAGTTATTTCACTTACCTGTCTTGCGATTAAGCCGCGGTCGCGCCAGTCCTTGTAGGTAAAGTACCGCGCCATCTGTTTTTTCCGCTCAAAAAGCTTGGCAACCGAGTTGAACTTGTGCTCATTTAGCGAAGTGTCAAACGTGCGGGCGTTTCTTATGTCAATTAGGTAGAGTGCCTCATCTGGATAGAGGCGGATTACGCCTTTCTTCATGTTGCCATAGTAGCCGTTCACCAGCGACGAAACCGACTCAGGCTCGGAAACGAGGAGGGATTTTTTCTTGGTGTCAAGCTCGATTTTGATTGCCATGGAAGCACCAGAAGAAGAAACTCCGCATCGAAAAGCGCCGCTTTGGGTGGCATGCAGCCTGTCGCCCGCGGGTTTTTCCTTCTGAGGTGTAATTGTGGCAGGGGTTTTTAATGCAGCTTCATTGTCGACTACTTAGGGGGGAAAGCCGCCCGCCCATCCGCCGGATGGAGGATTTTCATTTTCGGATTGCGGCAGGATTTGCCCCTCGTTCTTTTCCCTCTTGGCGATTGCCTTGAGCCCAGAAAGTATGATGGAAATCCTCTCGGAAAATCCATTTTGGCATTCTTTTTTCAACTCCATCAGCCTGCGGATTGTTTCAGTTAGGGCAAGCTTCTGCCGAATCGGGTAGGGTAATGAATCCGGGAGAACGGTTGATTGCACACGGAATATTTTCATGTTCATGGATTCTGATTCCTCGAGTATCATGGACAGAAAAACCGGGCTGTGCCTGGAGATTAGGGCCATCTGCTTGAAGGAGTCGTACTCGCTGCCAAGCACTGAATCTATCTTGGGGCGGATTTTTTGGAATGCCCTGCGTATTTCAGTCCTCTTGTGGGCTGGCTTTTCCTTTGTTTTAACTTCCATTTGCATTACCTCCTTGCCCGCATCGGTGCGCCCATCTTGTTGAGCCTCCGGTAGATTGTCATGAAGTTTGTTCCTGAGAAGTCAGCTATGGAGCGCAGGCTGTAGCCTTCGGAGTAGAGGCCTAACAGTTGTTGGTCGGAGAGCTGCCTGCGCTTATAGGCAATTAAGGTGGGAGCGCCAAAGGTAAGACGATGCGTAGCCTATTGAGGGCTGCCTGGGTGCTTTGGGGGGAGCCGATTCTGCGAATTCTCGCGTTTCTTTTTCTGCTTCTTTCACTTTTACCACCTCAAACTGCGTTGTGCTGCTGAGTATATTTAAAGGTGTGTAACAGCGAAAAATAACTGCAAACGATACTGACACCCACGGGATGGCTATGGCTCTCAAGGCGATTATTTTTGATGTTGATGGCGTGCTTGCCGACTCGCGCGAGGCGATTGTGCACAACACAGGCGAACTTATGCGGGAGTTTGGCTTTGAGGTGGAGGAAAGGCGGCTTTTTGAGATGTCCTCCGCGCACTCGGCTGAGACCGTGCTTATCGCCCTTGCCCCGTCATTGCACGCGGATAGGGGGCTTCTTGAGAAAATGCTGCGGCG
>CAYSQN010000091.1:0-3800 GCA_964433305.1 Microcaldota archaeon
TCAAGCTCGCCCAATGCGACCGTGCCATGCAGCGGATCCCGGATTCTTAGCATTAAAACTCCCCAGATTTTCACTTATGCCCGTGCAAACTTGCCCCTGTGCTTTTCCAGCAGCTCTCCGGACTCGCACAAGTGCAAGAGAAGCGCCCTGCCCCCCTCCACGCTGAGGCCAAGCTCGTCGGAAACCTCTTCCGCGGTTTTTTCCCCCTTCCCCAGGGAGGAGGGGATTTTTTTCTCGTAGAGGGACAGGAAGGAATTCCTGACGAAGTAAAACTTCTTGTCAAACGCACGCACCCCCTTGACCTCCCCGGACTTTATCCTGTCCGGATGCGCGGATGCGAAATTGCGGGCCTCGCCTTCGGTGTCAAGCACCATGTAGCCGAATTTCTCCAGGTGCTCGGGGGAAGAGATGGGCGGAGGGGATGCGGCAGAGGGCTGGAAGGCGGCATTTTGATTGGATGCTTTTGAAGGCTGCGAAGATGAAGGCTGGGGCTTGGATGGCGTCTGTGGGAGTGGATGCTGCCTTGGGGCGGGCGGGTAAGGCTCCCTTGACTGCTGGAAGGCGAAGTCTGAAATCTTGTAAACGCCCTCCTTGGAATACTTGCTCCCGAAGAAAAGCTGCACCATCCCCTTTTTCACCAATCCATCAAGGGCGCGTCCCTCTTCCTTGCCGAATATTTTTGCCATCTCGCTTGGAATGCGCTTGTCGAATTGGATGGAGGAAAGGCGGCGGATCACTTCCTTTTCAATACTATCTAGCTGGGGGGAGTTTGATGCCGGCAGCGAGCCTTTGGCCGCCACCAGGTAGAGCCCGTCGCGCAGGTGGAAAGCCTCGAGGCTTTGCATTTCCGAAAATCCAGCAGGCAGGTCCCCTGCCAAGAGCAAGCCCTCCTTTGTTTTGGTTGCCTTGATTGCCATGCGCTCACGACTTGTTCAGCGGATCATCTTCTTGATGGAAACTTTGCCCCCCGGCTTGGCCTCGCAGAAAACCTGCGCCCCGAACCGCTGTATGCTCACCGAGGGGGAGCGCCACATGTTTTTTGGAAGCCCTGCTTTCTCGCACAGGTGCTCCAGGAACTCCACCTCGCCCCAGTTCCATTCAAGGGGCACCTGGGGGAGGAGCAGCCCTGAATGGTAGCCGTATTCGATGATGAGCCCGTCCTTGCCGATTTTTATTTTCTCAGGGTATTGGGATGGGGAGCCGACCTTGATTTTTTCAGGGGCAGAGAGCACCGACACCTCAAGCACGCAGCTGGAAAGCTCCTGTGCGCACAGAGGGGCGAACCGGGAATCTTCGAATGCTGCCGAAAGGGCGCAGTCCACCACCGACTCGCCAAGGGCCTTTACGCCCAGGGGGTACCCGATGCAGCCGCGAAGGTCATGCGAGGGGTAGCTCTGGATGGTGACGAACACCCCGTGCTTTTCGCCAAGCGCCCCCTTGTGATTGATAGCTGCGGGTTTTTTCCCGCTTTGCAGGTATTCTGCTATTGCCTTCCTTGCAAGCGAAACCAGTCCCGCCCCTTCCTCAAGCTGCATCCCCACACCAATAGGATTTTGCTGCTTAATTTTAAAATGCCCCCCACCCTATTTTGCCATGGAATTTTTGGAGGAGATACTGCGGGTGAAAAAGCCCGCCTCCAGGCTCATCGACTCGCTTGCCGAGCAGTATTCGGCGATTTGCTTCAAGTTCGGATACCTGGAGGCCCAGTCCCCATGCTGGCTGTATTTCATGAGGAAGGAGGGGGGCGCAGCTGCGTTCGAGGTCCAGTTCGGGAATGTTTCGGAGTTCAAGGCCTCCCTTGAGCGGCTGAACAAGTCCGGCGCGCAGTTGTGCTTCTTTGCCACAAGCTCCCGCGCGCATACCATGCGCCTGGAAGCCGTGCGCGGGCTGCTATTGAAAAACTTCCAGATTAAGAGCCAGAAGTTCGTGCTCATAGACATTGAAAGTGGAAGGAGCCTGAAGGTGAACTTCGAGTGGGACGAGTTTGAGCAGGGGATGGGAAGGGCGGCGGATGGCCCTGCATCTGCCCCGATTTTCCGAGAGCAGAGAAGGAAGAAGATTTTCGGGAAGCGAGGCGAGCATAAAGAGCAGGACTGAGGTTTGCAATGGGGGTGAACCATCAGGGGGATGCAAGTGCTAAGCAACTGCCCCCTAGGGTGCACAAGGAACAGGATTGAAGTGCCGGAAATTCGTTCTCATTGCATTTCTCAGGCAAGATATTCTGCCAACATGCTTGCCCACTAAGTACGAAGATTTATATATGCTCAGAGGCATATTTCATGTGTTGTGGAGGGGTTATTTATGAGGATGATTGTTTTTGCGCTTGCCGCGCTTCTGTTGCTTTCTTTCTCTTATGCGCAGAACTACACCACCACCTATGCCGCAAACGGATGGCTTAGGGTGGAAAGGACGGTTGAGGTTTCAGGCACCCAGGGATGCGTCGGCTCGGGGGTGTCAAACTCCTGCTCAAACACCGGAGCGGTGAGCCCCGGAGGGCAGGGCGGGCAGTCCACCAAAGTGACCCTTGCCGCAAAAAACACAGGGCAGGTTGCACGGCAGGGCATTGAGATAACCGAAAGCCTCTCGCATGTTCCAGAGGGGGCGAGCCTGGACTTCTCCACCCCCCCATCCGCTTATGACGGAAGGCAGGCGGTCTTCACGGTGGCAAGCCTTGAGGCCGGAGCCGAAAAAAGCTTTTCATATTCCATCGGAGTGCCCCTCAGCGCCGGGGCGATTGAGAGAATACCTGACATACAGGTGAGCGCAAGGCAGCTGCAGATAACGATTGCTGCGCCCTTTTCAGCCAGGCTTGGGGAGCGGGTGGCCCTGCGCGCAATGACATTTGAGGGGAATGCGCTCCCGAACGCAGTGCTTTATGTGATTTACCCGGATGGGCAGCAGCACGCCATGAAAGCGGATGCCGCAGGCTCTGCCTCGTTTGTTGCCGATGCGCAGGGAAGGTATTCTTATTGGGCCCGGGACTATTTTGTGTCGAATTCCCCATACACCGATGCGGTTTCGGATGCGCCGGTGAGTGTAGCTGCGGCAGCCACCACACAGGACCAGGGGATGCTCGGCTCAATCCTCGGGGCCCTCCCCATATTGGCAGGAGTATTTGCATTCGCAGTGGTTGCACTGATGGTTTACGGCTTTATTTCACAGCGCAGGGAGGAGGAGGAATTGTACTCGATTCAAGGCCCTTCTTCCCAAATGGCGCCATCTCCGCCAGATGCCTCTCCGATAAGCTACACCCAGAAGTTCTCGTTTAGCCAGCCCGAAGCCCTGCGCGAGGAAAAAAATGTTGGCGCGCCTGAGGGCCCAGGAGGGAGCGGCAAAATGCGCTTGAGCGAGTCGATTGCCCGAAAAATGGAGGAGGAACGGGGGCCACAAGAGGCCGAGGAAACCACCACGGATGAGGCGCCTGAGCGCGCCATGACCGCCCTTGAGAGGAAGGCTTCGCTGGAAGGCGAGCTTGCCGAGGGGGAGAGCGAAATAGAAAAAACCATTTCACAGCTTGAGGAAATCAGGCGGAAGCTGCAGGAAAGGCGAAGCCTGCGGGAGTCTGAGGGGATGAAGGGGAACCCCCCCGAGGGGGAACTCCAGGAAGAAGAGGCTGGAGAGCCCCAAGCGGAGGAAGGAAACCTTGCCATGGATGCTGAAGCTTCTGAAGAGGCCGCAGAGGGAGAAGGGTTGGAAGAGGAGGCAGGCTATCAGATGCCTGAGGAAAAGGAAGAGGACGTCCCGGAGGAGGAGTTTGCGAGCCTGGAGCCCCAGGAGGAGGAAGAGCTGCAGGGGATGGA
>CAYSQN010000092.1:0-3775 GCA_964433305.1 Microcaldota archaeon
CCGTGATGCTTATTCCGACCGCTAAAGCAGGCTCCATGCACACCAAATGCGGAAGAGATTTAAAAATAAGCCAGAAATTTTGCCAGGGCTTGCGCCTCAGCAGTCAATTATGGTTCCTGGGCCTGCGATTGTGGCAAGCACACCCGGAGTTATTACCGAAATCAGTATGCCCACCAGCGCGCCTGTGAGGCACGAGGTGGACCAGACGTTTGCGCGCGCGCGGGTTTCCGCGCCCATCATCTGGCCGGTGGCGTAAATTACGGATGAGAGAAGCACCATCAGCATGGCTGCGATGGGGACCAAGTCGCGCACCTGGCTGCACAAGTCGGAGAGCGCCAGCTGCAATCGGGTGAGCGGAGAGCCCCCTTGCGGGGAAAGCACCCCGGATAAGAGCAGGAGAGCGAAGAAAGAGAACATGATGTGTCGCTGATTCATTCTTGCACCGACCCCATTAATCAAAAACAGTTTATAAAATATGGTGAGCCAAAGGGAGTTGGGGAGGGAGACTGGCAGGAGAGGCGGGAAAGGATATGGCAGAGCCTTGCTGGGTGGAGATACTGCAGATGGAGTAGGTCGGATAATGTGAGGTATACGCCCACACGCACGATGAAGGGCTTTTGTTTGGGGAGATTGGAATGAAAATAAGGCTGGACTGGAGGAAGGGCGCGCGGGAGAACGCAACGCACTACTATTCGCTTTCCAAGGAGTATGCCAAGAAGGCGCAGGGAGCTGCGCAGGCAATTGAGGAAACCAAGAGGGAGCTTGCCGAAGCAGGCAAGGAAAATGCCAAACAGGACCATCTCGCCTCTGCCGGCCCAAAGATGAAGCGCAAGAAGGAATGGTTCGAGAAATACCGGTGGTTTTACACAAGCGGCGGAAAATTGGTGGTTGCCGGGCGCGATGCAAAGCAAAACGACTATCTGGTGGCAAAAGCCATGACTGAAAAGGACCTGTTCTTCCACGCGGACATACAGGGGGCGCCATCCACGATATTGGCAGATGGGAAGAATGCCTCTGACCAGGAAAAAAAAGAGGCTGCGCAGTTTGCGGCATCGCACTCCTCAGCCTGGAAAGCCGGGGCGGCGGGCGTGGATGCCTATGCTGTTGAAAAGAGCCAGCTTTCCAAGCACGCCCAGGGGGGGTTTGTCGGGGCGGGAGGTTTTGCAATCAGCGGGGAGAGGGAATGGTTCCCAAGCACCCCGCTTGGGCTTGCGCTTGGGGAGAAGGATGGAATAGTGCTGTGCCTGCCTCTTGCGCACCCGGACGCCGCAGGCTTCCCGATTCAACTTTCGCTTGGAAACTATGAAAAGGGGACTGCGGCAAAAAAAATAGCCCAGTTTTTGAAGTGCGACGTGAACGAGGTGCTGCTTGCATTGCCTTCGGGAAGGTTCTCAATCAAGGAGAGGAAATGAGGGGCTGGGAAGAAAGGTTGTTGGAAAGGGAGCGGATGGCGCATAGAAAGGCTTTGCATTCCAGATATAGGAAAATGAGGAAGGAGACAGGAGAGAGGCTTTCCCATTTTGAGAGGGTTGGGAAATCATCCCCCCAAGCACTTTTCGAGGAGCTTGCATTCTGCATACTCACCCCTCAAAGCAAGGCTTTTTCCTGCGACCAGGCGGTAAGGGAACTTAAGAGGAGCGGGTTTCTTTTGGGCGGGAAATTGGATGAGGTGCGCGCAATTCTTGCCAAGAAAACGCGCTTCCACAACAAGAAGGCGGTTTTCCTGATTCTGGCGCGCGAGAAGTTTTCCAAGGATGGGTTTGCGTCCCTCCATGCGCTCACTTTTTCAGGAAGCGAAAAACAGGCCAGGGAAGCGCTTTTGAAGGAAGTGAAGGGAATTGGATGGAAGGAGGCAAGCCACTACCTCAGAAACGTGGGCCGCGGGGAGGAAATTGCCATATTGGACAGGCACATACTCAAGAACCTGGTGAAGCACAAGGCGATTGGGAGGCTGCCCAAAAGCCTTACCAAGAAACGCTATTTGGAAATTGAAAAAAGGATGGAGAAGTTCTGCAGGTGGGAGGGTATCCCCATGGCGCACCTGGACCTGCTTTTCTGGGCGCAGGAGACCGGGAAGATATTCAAGTGAGGCTGGGCATTTGCCGGATTGGGGAATTGCGGCGCTAATTAGGAAGAGACTTGTATTGCATTATCCCCCAATCCACGAAGGCTATGCCGCTTTTTCCGCTGCTTGGTCAAAATGCTCCTCTTTTATCGCGGTTTCCTTGGGGAACAATCGCGCAATTCCTTCAAGCTTGGCAGCCCGGCTTTCTCCGTTTATTTTATAGCCAATGAAGGTGGCGGCCAGCCCGATTGCGGAGACTGCCCCGCCAAAAACGAAGTCTGCAGATTGGGCTGTGATGGTGTTTGCCGCTTCGATGACTGGCATGACCACTTTGCTTAATGCGATTGCCACGGTCGCAATGCCGATGGCGGTGCCGGACCAAAAACCGACATTCCCGAAAAATTTGCGCCATTCTCCAGCAGCTTTGAGGAGTTCGCCCCTCATGCGCCCAGGAGGGGTTTGCAATTCTCCGTTGAGAGAAACCTTTTCGGAGTATTGCGAGATTATGCTTAGCACTTCACCCTTTGCCCCATCGACTTGTTTTCTTGCTTCAAGCACTTTTTCAGGCAGGTTTTTGTTGAACTTCTCCTCTATCTGAAGGCTGCCCTTGAGCGGAGACAATGCTTTATCCGTCTTTTCTGTCAGTTGCTTTGAAAAAAATAGGTATTTTTTAGAAGCGTTGGCGATACCATCTGCGTCATCGGTTCCGAATACTTTCTCTTTGTCTGACTTAAAGCCGGATTTTTTTGCGAGGTAGTTGACTTGGTTTTTAAGCGTTATTCCGTTCAGCGCGATTTCCTTCAGTGCCATTTCAACCCCCTCCGGCTGAATTGTGTGAAATAATGATTATAAAACGGATAGTGCACACAGGGGGGGATGAGTGGGGAGGACATGGAAATGGCTGGCTTTGGATGGGTTTATAACCATTATTAACAATTGTTAATGAGAAGAGAAAAAAGAGAACTTTGGTGTTTGTTTGCTGCCCTGTTCGCAAGTGCATTGGAAAATCCTCCCGGCCATCTACAAGGGGCTGGCAAGCTCGATGGACAAGAACAGGGTGCCGCGCACAAGCATTGCAAAATCGCTTGGCACCACCCAGGCCGCCATCTCGCAGTATATCGGAGGAAAACGGGGAGGGATGAAGCTTGGCAAGGAAGCGCAGGAGGCCTGCAGGAAGCTTGCCAAAAAGATTGGGAAGGGGGAAATCAAGGGAAAGGCAATGGACTTTGAGATTGCAAAAATAGTGGTGATTGCAAAAAAATCCGCATTGGGGAATAATGACCCGTGCATGGTGTGCATGCAGGAATCGCACTCATAGGTGTTTTGATGGATATTCTTGAAATCAGGTCCCTGAAGGTATTTGCCGAAGGGAAGGAAATTGTGAAGGGTGTGGACCTTAGGGTCAAGCCCGGCGAGGTGCATGTGATAATGGGGCAGAACGGCAGCGGCAAAAGCACGCTCCTTAATGCCTTGGCAGGTCACCCAAAGTACACTGTGGAGGGAAGCGCTCTTTTTGAGGGCAAAAACCTCCTGGAAATGAAGCCCCACGAGCGGGCAAGGGCAGGGATGTTCCTTGCCTTCCAGCACCCGAACGAGGTTTCCGGTGTGTCGCTCTTATCATTCCTCCGCAGGGCGTATGCCGCGCGCTTCGGGGTGGAAGTTTCGGTGCCGCAATTCCAGAGGATAATGAAGGAGAAGATGGAGTTGCTT
>CAYSQN010000093.1:0-3758 GCA_964433305.1 Microcaldota archaeon
ATAGAGCTTGCTGTTTTTATCATAAGACAGCTTGCTTGGCACCACATGGAGAAGCACGTTTGGGAGGAGCAGTCCATCGGAGCCGAAAAACATCATGCCCCCATTTTCCACGAATTTTTGCAGGTCGCTTTGTTTGAGAACCAGCTTGGTTGAGGGGTCCGCCATGTCCTGTTCGCAGCTGAACTTGAAGTCGCAGCTTGCGGTTATTGCGATTGCGTTTGTCCAGAAAAGACTACGTGAACTGGGAGGAGAATTCGCTTTTAAGAATTCGGTGGATTCGTTCATGCCGCCGATGAGATGATTTATTCCCCATAGGTCATAGCAGATGTATTTTTTAGTGGTAAGTGAATAGCGGTATGCCGGTTCTTTCTTCTGTTTCCCATCGCTATGGAATGGGAAACAGTGGTCGGTGATTGGGTCCTTGCGGAAGATGCGATTGGGGAAGATTTTGGTTGTGCCAAGCTCGCTGATATTTTGCTTGCCACCATTGCCATTTTCATGCGGGTTTAGGAGTTTGACTTCTGCCATGACAAAACCACCGCATTCCGAGTGCATGGAACGTATTAAATGGCTATTTGCGCGGCTGGGAAAACCTTAATATAAACCTTAGCGGAGAACAAAACCCATGGAAGAGCGGACAGTGATAATATCCAGCCGCGAGCTTGTGGACCACACCATCCTGAGCCGCAAGAGGAACGAGCTTGAGTTCAAGAAGGATTTCCTGCTCAAGGGCGGCGCAAAGGATGGGGACTTGCACCTCAAGGCGGTGCAAGACGAGCTTGCGGTGGTTGAGGAGAAGCTCAGGCCGGTTGCTGAAAAGCTCCTTGTGGCAGACCTCCTAACGGTCATACCCGCAAGAAAGGAAATAGGGCAGTTCACCCAGATGATCAACAAGTATTCGCGAACTGAGCTTGACGCCGCGGTGAAAAGCAAGTCCGGCGAGGCTTATGAGCTCATGAAGAAGCGGGCTGCGCTCGTCAAGGGCAATTTTGAAAAGCGGGAGGACATTGCAAGGCTTACCATCCTCCTCAATACCCTCCCCAGGAAGGAGGCCGAGTCGCTCCTGCAGGTGCTGGAGGATGGGGCGGGGGAGGATGTGGATGTGTCTTTTCTCCCGAAGGAAAAGCAGCAGCAGCTGGTGAACCTGACCGCCAGGCTGGGCAGGCAATGCTGCGTGTATGCGGGCAGCTTCTCGCTTGATAAAAAAAAAGTTGAGTCCGCCGAGCTTAGGGCTGCGGATGAAGTGACAAGGGTGTTGCCAGGCGGGAGGCAGGTCTGGGTGGATGCCCTAAAAGCAGCTGATTTTGACGCCAATGAAAAGGAAATCGCCTCCATCCTTGCGAAAATCCAGTCCAAAAGCGCTGAAAAACAGACAAGGGACTTGACTGAGGAGGAAAGCGTTTACTTCGACAAGCTGCAGGGGGACTACCTCAGCGGCTTGCAGAAGCGCGCGCAGCTTGCCGGGACGGTTGATTTGTCCGAAACTGCGAAGCTTTACAAGAAGGAAAGCCACAAAAGCTCAGTTGAGGAGTACTAGCCTATTTTTTTTCCAGGTACGAGGGGGTTTCGACCCCGAATCCGCCCAGGAAAACTGCGAATTTTTCCAGGTTTTCGGGGGACAGTTTTCCGCACTTGTCAAGTTGCAGCAGAAGCGCGCGCAGCACGTCTTCCCCGATGTTCTTTGAATCCATTATTGACTTGAAGGAGCCCTCGCCCAGATAGCTATCCATCGCGGCAGGAAGCGAGGATGGGTTTTCGCAATATATTGAAAGGATTTTGGTTGGGTCGCCATCGCCGACTACAAATGCGGTCAATGAGGCGATTAACTCCCCCTTGGTAATCGGTCGCCCGTTCTTTGGGTCGCCAAAAGAGCTGTAAAGGAGAGCCAGGGATTCGCATGAGAAAAATGAGGCTGGAACCGCCCCGTTTTTTTCAAAAGAAAGCTGAAGGCAGACGAAAGCCGCGATTTGATGCATGGTTTCCTTGGGAGGGGGGAATCCTTCGAGGTACTTTACTTTAATCAAATTCTCGTTGAAAAAGAAGATTGGGCGCGGGAATGCCTTGCCATCCACATAAGCAGGATACGCATAGACCCACCCGTCCACCTCAAGTTCATTTTGGTATTGAGATGCGGACAGGGATTCGATGGTGATGCTGCCCGGAAGCTTCGCTTCACCCATGGGCTTTTGGAATTTTTTCTTGATTTCTTCCCAGCCGGTTTTGAATTGCGCAGCCATTGTGTCTGAAGCTTTCTTCATGGATTCTGAACGCTGGTATGCGCTAAGTGAGGTGAGATTGGAGGTGGCAAGCAGGCTGTCGGCGGCTTTTCGCGCGAAAACATTGTTGGCGCCCAATGAAAGCATCATGCTGGCTGCCAGGATGGTAGAAGCCATGATTTTTGTTTTTCTTCCGGGCATGCCATCACCTATTCGATAAAACTGCCAGGCTCGCTCCCCCTTACCACCTGCACTTGGCCGGAAGATGGGTCGAACCGTATGTGCTCTGCGTAATTTGACTGCCCATAGCGGATTATGTCAACACCGCTTGCAAGGCTGAAAAACTCTTCGATGCTCCTCCTGTCGATTTCAGAGGTATTTCGGCTGATAACTGTTGGGTTTCCGTTCTCATCCAATGCGACTATGCCCCAGTGGTTGTT
Organism: Microcaldota archaeon; assembly: GCA_964433305.1. Taxonomy (GTDB): domain Archaea; phylum Micrarchaeota; class Micrarchaeia; order Anstonellales; family Anstonellaceae; genus UBA10161. The sequence goes on from CAYSQN010000093.1 coordinate 2,657, forward strand.
GCCAGTATTGTTCGGGGAGAGGTTCACGCCCACCATGTCGCCAACTTGCAGGTCAATGGTGGAAACTTTTGAGAGGGGATAGAATTTTTTCCCTGTTTCCAGGCTCAGCCTCTGCTTTTCCTTCCCGTTGAGTGTTTCCCTTGCTATGTTGGAACTAGGATTGTAGGATTCCCCCAAGGCTTTGTTTGGCTCGCCAATCACAGCGTAGGTAAAGCAGTCATTTCCTTTGGAGTAGTTTCCATATGTGCTGGAAAGATAGGATGGGTCTTTGCGGTATTGGTTGTAATCCGAGATAGCTTGATTGGAAATGAGGAGGGGCTGCAGGAATTCGATTTCTTCCTGGCTGAGGTTTTGCACGCCGCCCTTGCCCTCCAGGTAGGCTTTCATGCCTCCATATGTGGCATTCTGGACAATCGATTCGAAAGAGGTGGGATTTTCGGTTATGAATTCGTTTTTGCGCCTGGGCTGCTCGGGTATTTTTCCCGGCTGGGTTGTTTTATTGCCTTTTTTATTGAGTGGGGCGCTGAGGGCATAGCCGAGGTCTTTTGCGGTGGAGGAAGAAGAGGTTTTTTCATAGAAATCTTTGATTATGTTTTCAAAAAGCAAGTATAACTCATTGGCAGGCCCGGATGTGGGCAGGATAGAGGATATCGTTTGCATTTGCAGACTTACCGCATTCCGCAGTTCCTCCCCCTGCAGTTTAATCCTGCCCTGCTGCAGGTCGCTTGCGAGCTTATAGAGAAGCTTCAGGGATTCCGGCTCATCCACAGGTGGCAGAATCTTTTGTCTCATGGTGCCAATTTTGCATCATGGGAATAAAAAGGCATTCCAGAAGTGGCCTGGGGATGCTTTTTAAAATCAATCGGGGGTAAATCAGACCAAGAGGGGCCGGTAGCTTAGCCTGGTTGGAGCGTTCGACTGATAAATCGCCATGCGCACTGGGCGCGGGATGCGCCGAAAAGCGCCGGCGGTTTCGACATCGAAAGGTCGAGAGTTCAAATCTCTTCCGGCCCACTCATTCTCATTCGTGGTCCGGTTTTGCGCTGTGGAGCAAAATCTGTTCGTTTTGCCCTGCAAAACGACATCTTCCGGCCCACTCGTT
>CAYSQN010000094.1:0-3691 GCA_964433305.1 Microcaldota archaeon
AGGAGGGCTGGGGGTGCACTGCTTCGAGCTTAGCCGCTGCCTGTGCGCAAGCGGGCACCAGATAGACTTTTTCATGCCGGCTTCCGGAAGCCATCCCGCCCCCCCGTTTGAGAACATCCGGCTTATAGAGGTTGCCAAAACCGAGCTGCGCCCCTACCTGTTCTTCTCCAAAGCCAGCCAGAAAGCCTCCTACGGCCAAAACCTCATTGCAGCAGTGAACGAATACTCGGAAAAGTGCATAGACTCAGTCGTTTCCCACTCTTCCTCATCGAAATACGACCTCCTCCACTCGCACGACTGGCTCACCTGCAGGCCTGCGGTAGAGCTTTCAAAAAAGCTCAAGCTGCCCCTGGTGAGCACCTTCCATTCCACCGAGTTTGACCGCACCAGCTGGCCTTGGGACTACATACTTGACGTGGAGCGCGCATCCGCGCAAAATGCCGACCTGCTCATTGCGGTAAGCCAGCGGACGAAGTCGGCGGTGCTGCGATTGGGGGCGGATGAACGAAAAATCCGCGTGGTCTACAACGGGGTGGACAGCGCTAAATTCTCCTCATCTTCCCTGCCTCCTGCCGCGCACGGCTTCAAGAACGGCAAAAAAATAGTGCTTTTCTTAGGGCGCCTTACCGAGCAGAAGGGGCCGGTGCAGTTCCTGCATGCCGCAAAAAAGGTGCTCTCCGTGAATCCCGACACGCTCTTCGTGGTTGCGGGGAAGGGCGAGCTCCTACCGTTGCTGATAAACATGTCCCTTGAGCTTGGCATCTCAAAAAGCGTGCGCTTCCTGGGGTTCGTGCCCGAAGAGGAGCAGCGGATGATTTACAAGATGGCAGACGTATATGTGATGCCCTCCACTTCCGAGCCGTTTGGCATCACCGCCCTTGAGGCAATGGCCTCAGGCGTGCCGGTGATAATCTCCAAAACCTCCGGCGTGTCCGAAATCGTGAAGTCCGCCATAAAGGTGGACTTCTGGGACATCAACCGGATGGCGCAGGCGATGGTTTCAGTCATGAAGTATCCGCACCTCTCCCGCGCGCTTTCCTCCCTTTCCTCGCAAGAGGTCCGCGCCCACACCTGGCAAAAGGCGTCCGAGCAGACATTGGAGGTCTACAAAGAAGCAATAAATATTAGGGCTGCGAATTGCGTGAAGCCATAAGGGAGATTCTTTTGGAGGTCTGCATCTATTTCCAGGTCCACCAGCCGCTTCGGCTCTCGTCCTATTCCATATTTTCGGAAAATACCGTGCAGGGGCAGCATTATTTCGACGAGGGGCTCAACCGGCAAATCATGGAGAAGGTGGCTGGGAAGTGCTACCTACCCACCAACCGCCTCATGCTTGAGCTTCTTGAGAAGCATCCGGAATTTTGCATAAGCTACTCGCTCACAGGCGTGTTCATCGAGCAGTGCCAGCAGTTCACCCCTGAGGTGCTCCAGTCGTTTGCCGACCTTGCAAAAACCGGCAGGGCGGAGTTCCTGTCGGAAACATACTACCATTCCCTCTCCTACCTCTTTTCTGAAAAGGAGGAGTTTGCCCAGCAAATCGAGCTTCACAACAAGGCGGTTTCGCAGTTTGCCTCCCCATCCTGTGTCTTCCGCAACACCGAAGCCATGTTCTCAAACCACATCGCCTACCTTGCAGAGAGGATGGGCTTCGAGGGCATACTTGCCGAGGGCATCGACCACCTCCTCGCAGGCCGCTCCCCCAACCAGCTCTTTTCGGTGGCCGGCTGCAGCAAGATAAAGGCGCTGCTGCGCCACTACAAGCTCTCCGACGACATAGGCTACAGGTTTTCCTCCAAGTGGTGGAACGAATACCCCCTCACCGCGGACAAATATGCTTCCTGGCTTTCGCAATTGCAGGGCGACTGCGTGAACATTTTCATGGACTACGAAACATTCGGCGAGCACCACTGGAGCGACACGGGGATATTCGACTTCCTGCGCCACTTGCCCTCCGAGACGGAAAAACATTCCAACCTGAAGTTCTCCACGCCCTCGGGCTTGGTGAAAAAAATCGAGCCCTCCGGGCAGATAGACGCGCCGGAGGTAACCTCGTGGGCGGACATGGAGAGGGACACTTCGGCCTGGCTTGGCAACGACATGCAAAAGCACGCGTTTTCCATGCTTGAGTCGTTGGGCCCCATCGCCAAGCAGACGCAGGACAAGGATACCATCCGCACCTGGCGCATGCTTGGGAACTCCGACCACTTCTACTACATGTGCACCAAGTCGCTTTCCGACCAGGACGTGCACAACTACTTTTCGCCCTACGACTCCCCATTCGACGCCTACGCGAACTACATGAATGTCATTTCCGACTTCTCTGAGAGATTGCAAAAGGAGGCGCGGCGCTAAAAGCGCAAGGGGCTAGGAAGGCAAGGAGTACCGCCCCTCAAGGTCCTGAACGCCTTTTACGAACGGAGAATTGAACTTCAGGCTCTTGCCGCACAGCTCAAAGGAAAACGGGAGGGGCCCCCCGCGGTATCCAAATTTCATCAGTGCGCCCATGCCAACCATGTCAAAATAGCGTGCCTCCACCGAAGTGGATATGGCCTCGCCTGGCGAGGAAAAAATCCGGAAGGAATAGCTGGAAGGCCCGACGCCCTCCACGCTGCAATCCATCTTTTTCTGCACAGGCAATATCTCTTCTTCCAAAAACTTCTCCATGGCAAGTCCCCTATCTTCAAACATCCTTCTTACATGGAAACCAATCCCTTCGTCTTTTCCAGGATGGGGCACCTTTCGCACCTGCGTATTTGCTCTGCCTTCCTCCACCCTCAGTCCGATATCCAGCTCCAGATAGTGGCAAATCGCCCAAGACTCCTTCAATGATGGGACGGTGCGGCTGTCAATTATCTGGAAATCATGTGCCAGGGGAAAGGATCTCTTGAGCTTGTACGTTAGCGAGTCATCATCGTTTTCGAGAGGCGATACCGTCTCGTGGATGAAATAATGGCCGACCTTTTCCCCGCCTCTCTTGGTGCTGATGGCGTAAACCCCATCCTGCCCCTTTTCCGTCGTCAGGCCCTCTTCAAAAGGCAACAAATCCGCGCATGCGTTGCATAGGCGCGATACTATCCGGAAATCGACCAAGCCATTCATCAGGCTCAAAAATAGTCCGTTCCCATCCAAATCGTCCCTTTTTTCCTTTAGGGTTTCCGATTTTTTTATCATGTCCCGCAGCACCCCGTTCGCCTCGGCGCAGTCATCTGCCTCTTCAAGCAGCCTTAATGTTTTTCTGAAATTGAATTGCGAATGGAGGGTTTTTGCAGCATCTGTGCGCCCCTTCTCATCCAGCATCTTGCCGCTAAAAGGTCTCACAAACCCGGAGTTTTCGCCAAAAAGAGTGCTAAACAAAAAGCGCGAACGCGCCCTCACTTCCTGAAGAGTGGCGTTGACCATTCCGTCATCTTTCCCAGCCGTACTTCTCTCTCGCTTATCCAGAATTTTAGAGTCGGTAAACGGCTTCCAGGCCATATATCTCTTGGTTGCTTGGGCTGATGGCCAATACCAAATTATTCGAAAGCTGCAGTTGGCTTGTCAGCTTGGCGTTGCCCATGCTAAGGCGGTATTCCAAAACTATGCCAGATGACATGCCAGACGAGCCTATGCCAAATGACGATGCTCCAGCGCTTACCGATTCCAATGCGAATCGGCATGATATATCCACTTCCGGAACGTTCAGCCCAATCCC
>CAYSQN010000095.1:0-3634 GCA_964433305.1 Microcaldota archaeon
CGGAACTTTTTGACGGCAGGGTCAAGACATTGCACCCAAAGATACATGGGGGCATACTTTACCGGAGGGACAAGCCCGGGGATGAGGCGCAGGCACAAGCGCAAGGGATACTCCCAATAGACCTGGTGGTGGCTAACCTCTACCCCTTCGAGCAGGTGGCAGGAAAGCAAGGCGTGAAGCTTGAAGAGGCAATCGAAATGATTGACGTGGGCGGGCCTGCCATGGTTCGCTCGGCCGCGAAAAACTACCACCACGTTATCGTGGTGGTGGACCCAGCGGACTACGGATGGGTGGGCCACGAGCTCAAGCTCCACAACGGGCTGCAGCTGATGAAAAGGCGCGAGCTTTCCCTCAAGGCATTTGCCCGCACCTCAAGCTACGATGCGGCAATCTGCCGCTATCTTTCCGCGGTAGGCAACGATGACATGTTTCCGGACTACCTGGAAATGCATTTCGAGCGCGCCTACCCGTTGCGCTACGGCGAGAACCCAAGCCAGATGGCTGCCGCCTACCGGATTTCTGGCAGGACCAGCATACTGGACTCCAAAATACATGCTGGCAGCAAGGCGATGTCCTACAACAACTTCCTGGACGCGGATTCGGCATTCGGGCTCATCCGCGAGTACAAGGACGAATTCGCGACAGTCATACTCAAGCACAACAACCCATGCGGCGCTGCCTCTGCCGCCACTCTCGAAAAATCCTACGAACTTGCGCACGCAGGCGACCCGCTCTCGGCGTTCGGGGGGGTGATAGCCCTGTCGCAAAAGGTGGACGCGGCAACCGCATCTTCAATCGGCAACAAGTATATTGAAGTGGTGCTCGCTCCAGGCTACGACGACGATGCGCTTGCCATCCTCAAGCAGAAGGAAACGCGCCGCATTTTGGACGTCTCCAATATCTGGGACATGAGCGTGGAGCGGGCGGTCAATTTCCGCTACATCACCGGCGGCATGCTCTACCAGGGGCGCGACCCGGGGATATACTCCCGTTCAAAAGACGAAAATGTGGTGAGCAAGCGCAAGCCCACTCCCCAGGAGCTTGACGACTGCTACTTTGCCACCAAGGTTTCCAAGCACACCAAGTCAAACGCAATCTCCATCTCAAAGGGGCTGCAGCTTATCGGCAATGGGGCTGGGCAGATGAGCAGGATAGACTCGTGCTCAATAGCAATCGAGAAGGCGCGGCGCAACGGATTTGACCTTTCCGGCTCAAGCGCAGCCTCGGACGCATTCATGCCCTTCCGCGACTCGGTGGACGCCCTTGCCAAGGCGGGGGTAAGCTGCATAGTGCAGCCAGGGGGCTCGGTGAAGGACGATGAAGTCATAGGCGCGGCGGATGAATACGGCATAAGCATGATATTCACCGGAAGGCGCCACTTCAAGCACTAAGGGGTACGAGCGTGAAGAAGGAAAAACCAACCGCCCTTTTTATCGGCCGCTTCCAGCCATTCCACAAGGGGCACCTGCATGCGATAAGGTGGATCGCCGCCCGGAGCAAAAAAATAATCGTGGCGGTGGGAAGCTCCCAACTTTCGCACCAATCCCAAAATCCATTCACCGCAAATGAAAGGCTTCAAATGCTAAAGATAGCCCTTTCCTATGCGGGGCTTTCGGGCAAGTGCAGGCTTTTTGCCATAAAGGACATCAAAGAAAATTCCAAATGGATGCGCCACGTGGAAAAACGCGTCCCACGATTCGACAGGTTTTACTCAAACAACCCTCTTGCGCTCAAACTGATGAAAAATGGCAAAGTGGCCACTTGCCGCATCCCGTTCCTTCGCCGCGAAGACTACCAGGCACAAATCATACGCAAGAAGATGGGGAAATCCGAACGCTGGGCTTCGCGGGTTCCAACTCCTGTTGCGGTTTACCTGAAAAAAATCAAGGCTGAAGAACGGGTCAGGCAACACTGAATGCTGCCCCTGGCACTACTGACAGCAAGGCTCTCTTTGCCGCTTCCACTTTTTCAGACGGCTGGCCTTTCTCAAACTCCACCAGGAATCCGCCGCCTTGCTGGGAAACCTTCCCCTTCACCTCAAGCATGGGCAGCATCGCCTCAAGCTTTTTCCCATCTTCTGAGATTACCTCATTGACTTTAAGGGTGTAGGTGACCGCCTCGCCTGCCAGCGGATGGTTGAAATCCACCACCACCCTCCCAGATGTGACGCTTTTCACCCGCGCCGGAACACCGTCGAGCCCAAGTGTCATGCCAGACACTGGCTCCACCCCCTGCTTGGCAAATTCCCGGTAAGGCATCATCCTCACAAGGGACTTTTGCTTCTCCCCAAAAGCATGCTGCGGGTCAATGGAAAACTGCTCGGTTTTTCCAAGCTCGGCCTTGGCAATCGCCTCCTCCAAGCCCCGAATTATCATTCTGTTTCCAAATACTGCGATTTTCGGGCCGTACATTGAAGAAGCGTCATAGATGCCTGCCTTCCTTGCAACCGACTCGTCTGTCGTGTCAAAAACCGTTCCGCTGGAAGAGATCGTTCCGGTGTATTCCATGCGAACCAAATCGCCTTTCTTCACGTTTACCATGCAATATCCCGCCATTTTTTAAACACTCGCACTTGAACAATGTCGCGTTATCCATTAACCATTATTTAAATCTAACCATTTTGGATAAAAACACTGCCAGGTGCAAAAGATGGAAAAAAAGGATCTCTACAAGCTGCTTGCCGTGGGATTTGTGCTTATTTTCGGCATAGAAATGATAGCGATAGGGTTTTTCAACAATTCAAACAGCTCTGGGGGCAATCCGCAGCTCCCCGCCGCCTCAAACTCCATCCAAGGCACGGTGGCAGACAACATAACCATTGTGCGCTATGAGCCCTACCTTATCGTGACTGGTGGAACAGGCGTGGACGCTGTAACGCAGAAGCTAACCGATGAAGGTGCGGCTACCTATTCTGTGATGAACCAGGGGAGCCTCATCGTGAACCTCAAGAGCAGCGATGAAGTCATTTCTTCCGCGTCTGCCTTTGAAGCTGCAAATGCCACCGTGCTTGCAAGCGCGGTAATCTCCACTTCTCCTTCCATCACGATTTCCGGCGAAGGATTGACTACCAGGGCAGATGGCACAAGCTTCAGGATGCAAATTAGGCCTATTTACCCCCAAGGCTCCAGCGTCCCTGCCACCTTTGCGGCTGCCGCCTCAAATGGCCAGCTAATCTCCGTTGGGTCATTCACCCTCCTCCCATCGCAGATTTACGGTGCGCAAGCCACTGCCAAAGTGCTCTCACTTTCCGGCTCCTCAACACTCATCGAGGTCCCCTGGGAACAGCGGGTAGCTGCAAAGGCAATTGCCAAATCCGCAGGCGCCACCTACAAGGAAAAGTCGTTCATTCTCATTTCCCTCAATGCCACTGCGCAGCAAATGTCCTCCATCCGCGCATTCCCCTATGTGACTGGAGTGCAGTACGGGGTGGCGAGTGTGCAAAACAACTTCACCAACCAATTGCTTGCCCAGCAGCAGATTTTTTCAGTTGGCGTGGATTCGCAATTCCCCCCATCCGAGGCAAGCTTTGAGAACCAGAGCTCCAACTCAACCGCCTCCCAGCTGCTCTCTGCGCTTGGGGCAAGCGGAATTGCCACAAAAACTGTTTCCTCGACCTCGCTGGTCTTCAAGCTTC
>CAYSQN010000096.1:0-3589 GCA_964433305.1 Microcaldota archaeon
CCTTCCAGCTTTTCAAGCTGCGAGAGGCCCACAGCGGCTTGCATGTCCGTGGCTTTCAAGTTGTATCCGATATTGGAATAGATGTACTTGTGGTCGTAGCCTGCAGGGAGATCCCCCAGCTTCCAGCCAAACCTCTTGCCGCAGGTGTTGTCGCACCCTGGCTTGCACCAGCAGTCGCGCCCCCAATCCCTGAACGACTCGGCGCACTTCTTGAGTATGTCATTGTCGGTGAGCACCGCCCCTCCCTCCCCCATGGTGATGTGGTGCGCTGGGTAGAAGCTCAAGGTGGACAAGTCTCCAAAAGTTCCTACGGGCGCTCCAGCCACTTTGGCCCCAAGCGCATCGCAGCAGTCCTCAATGAGGAACAGGTCGTGCTTTTGGCATATGGCTGCAAGCCTTTCTGCGTCAAAAGGGTTGCCAAGGGCATGCGCAACCATCACTGCGGAAGTGTTCTTCCCTATGGCTTCCTCAATTAAGGAGAGGTCGGCATTGCAGGTTTCAAGCTCAATGTCCACAAATACAGGAACGCAGCCGTTTTGGAAGACGGGGTTCACTGTGGTGGGGAAGGAGGTGGCTGCGACTATCACTTCGTCCCCCTTCTTGAGTTTCGAATTGCCAAGCATCCTGCTTGTCAGGCAGGATAGCGCCAATAGGTTGGCGGAGGAGCCAGAGTTTACCAGCAGCGAGTGCTTTGCCCCGCAAGACTGCGCAAGCTTGGCTTCAAACGCATCGGCAAACCTGCCGGCAGTGAGCCAAAAGTCAAGCGAAGAGTCCACAAGCGCGGCAACATCTTGCTCGTCGAAAACCTTGCCGGAAACAGGCACCTTGGGGGTTGAGCGGTCAAACGGGGGGGCGCTTGCATGGCGCATCCGCTGGAACTCCTTTGACTTTCTGAGTATTTCTTCCCGAAGGGAATTGAGGTCTGCCATTTGCCGCACCTACTGCAGGTAAGCCGTGTACCACTGTATGGTCTTCTTCAGGCCCTTGTCAAAATCAAAGCTTGGCTTCCAGCCAAGGGTAGCTTTTGCCTTTTTGGCGGACAAGTACTGCTTTGGAATCTCGTTGGTCGCCTCGTTTTTGATCTCCGGCTTAAGGGAAGAGCCCATCTGCTTCTGCACTGCCTCCACCACCTCAAGCACGCTTCGCGGCTCCCCATAGCTGAAGTTGAACGCCTCGCCTTTTTGCCTGCCCTCAAAAAGCTGCCCTGCAAGAAGCAGGTTGGCATCCACAATATCCTCGACATAAACATAGTCGCGCACCATGGTGCCGTCGCTCCTCACTACTGGCCTTTTTTTCATGAGCACCGAGCGGATGGTGCCTGGGATTATCCTGTTGAAGTTGAGGTCCCCTCCGCCGAAAATGTTGCCGCACCTTGTCACTCCTACGGAGAGGCCATAAGTGTGGAAGTAGCAGGAGCAAAGCATGTCTGCGCAGGCTTTGGAAACATCATAAGGGTGGCTGGCAGCGAGCCTGTCTTCCTCGGTATAAGGGAGCGCAGCACTTTCCCCATACGCCTTGTCGGTGGACGCGACCACCACGGCTTTCACCATGGCGCTTTTCCTTGCGGCCTCAAGCACATTCCATGTCCCCTTTATGTTGGCCTCGAAAGTGGAAAGGGGCGAGCGGTTGGCAGTGCCCACAATCGTCTGCGCGCCCAAGTGCAGGCAAATTTCGCACTCATACTCGTTCATGGCGCGCTCCACCAGGAAGTAATCCTCAAGCTTGCCCCTCACCTGCGAAACCTTGCCGCCAAGGCCTTCTAGGGCAAAGAAAGACTTTGGAACGTCGTCGCGTACAATCGCAACTACGTCCGCACCCTGTTCGCACAGCTTTTTGGCAACATGGCCTCCCAATAGCCCGCTTGCGCCAGTGAGCAGCACCCTCTTTGCCTTCCAATCCATAGAAATCACACCTTCAATTGTTTGCCTTAAAGTTTACCATAGCTTCCAGTCCCGCTTCCCCTCCTCCCACATCTTGTTTATCTCAAGATAATCCTTGTAGGTGTCCATGGCATACCAGAACCCCTCGTGCCTGAACATGGAGAGCTGCCTTTTGGCTGCAAGGGTGGACAGCGGATTGGTCTCAAGCACGCAATTCTCATCCTTGCTGAGGTGCTCGAAAATCCCCTTTTCGAAAACGTAAAAGCCCCCGTTTATGTAGTCTTCTAGCACGGGCTTTTCGGTGAACTGCTCCACCACCCCGTGCGCGTCCGCCTTGACCATTCCGAAGCGCGAGTGCGGGTGCACCCCCAACAGCGTGCCTTTTGTTCCGCTCTTCTTGTGGAAAGCCACCTCGTCCGCAATATTGGCGTTGGTCACCCCATCGCCATAAGTGGCAAGGAAGTAATCGCTGCCAATGTGCTTTTCCACCCTGGCAAGCCTGCCCCCAGTCATGGTTTTGAGGCCGGTGTCGGCAAAAACAATGGAAAAACCATCATTCCTCTGCGGGCTGGAAAAGTACTCCTCTATCATCTCTCCTTTGTAGCCCAGGCAAAGGACAAAGTCGTTGTAGCCAAAGTGCGAGTAGAACTTCATGATGTGCCAGATGATGGGCATGCCCCCCACAGTGACCATTGCCTTGGGCTTGTACTCGGTCTCCTCTCGAAGGCGGGTTCCCTCGCCTCCGCAAAGAATTACGACTGGCGGTTTTTCCATATCCTCCCGCCAAATGGGGGCGTTTCATCCTTTTATTGCTTCCCACTCCCTCAAATTGGGCAGGCCTGCAAAGCCAGGCACTTCCCGCCCCATGCGCTCCAAGCATTGCCCCACAAAAACTTCCCGCTTGCCTTGCCCCGCCCCTCGAGGGGAAATCCGCCCATGCTTTTATTACTTGCCAATCCAAAACCTCCCAGAGGTTAAAATGTGGTGGCATACAGCAAACAAGAGCTTGCAGGGGCAGCAGCGAGCATCCGGCGGCGCATAGCAAAGATGATAGCCGCCTCCAAATCCGCCCATATCGGCACCAGCCTGTCGGTGGTGGAGCTTTTGGTGGGCTTGTACTTCTCCTACCTTAACGTGGACCCCAAAAACCCCCAAAAACAAGACAGGGACCGCTTCCTTCTCTCCAAAGGCCACGGCTGCGCTGCGCTTTACGCAACGCTTGTGGAGCGGGGCTTTGCGGATGAAAAAATCCTGGAGGGATTTGCCAAGGATAACGGCACGCTTTGGGGCCACTCCACCTGGAAAACCATGCCTGGCATTGAGTTTTCCACGGGCTCGCTCGGCCACGGGCTGCCAGTGGGGGTGGGCATGGCGCTCGCTGGGAAGCTTGACTCGAAAGACTACCGGACCGCTGTAATACTAAGCGACGGCGAATGCGACGAGGGCAGCGTGTGGGAAGCCATCCTGCTTGCAGGCCACAAAAAGCTTGACAATTTAGTGGCAATTGTGGATTACAATAAAATCCAGTCGTTTGGAAGCGTGAAGGAGGTGCTGGACCTTGAGCCGTTTGCCGACAAATGGAAGGCGTGCAACTGGTCGGTGAAGGAAATAGATGGCCACGACTTGTCTCAAATAACAAGCGCGCTTTCCCAACTGCCATTTGAAAAAGGCAAGCCCTCTGCCATCATCGCCCACACGGTAAAGGGCAA
>CAYSQN010000097.1:0-3583 GCA_964433305.1 Microcaldota archaeon
GGGGTGGTAAATCCAAGCGATGCGTTTGTCGCTATGCAGATTTTTCCTCCCGCGGCTGCTGCGAATGTCCAGTTGAAGATGGTATTGGTGTTGTTGCCAAGCACGATTGTTCCGGTAACGTTGCCGAAGAAGGCGGTCCATCGGTCAGTGAGGGAGAGCGAGGCAACGTTGACTGCGCTGATGTTTCCACCCTCGGTGGTTATCGAGCCGGCGGTTGCCCCGGCCCAGCGGGATTGCGTGCCGGAAATAGTCGGGGTTGCGCCCGAGATTGCATATAATATTCCGAACGCCACGCAGGCGAATACGGTCCAGATTGCCAGGTTTTTCTTCCACTCCATTGGTTCGCACCCCACTGATAAGTTTACTTTATTGGATTGCCTTGATGCTGCATTCGAGTGCAATCTTTATATATATATATATATATTATTTCGGTAGTTTTCTTGTTTTCAGTAGTGCCATTTTCCTTGCCTTTTGCGCGTTTGCAGTTTTTTGCTTCCTTGCAGCCTAGTTATTTTTTCCTCGCGAATGCAAACCCTCCGGCCAGCAGTATTAGCGCCGCAGGAAGGCAGCAGCAGCTGATGGGATTGCTGGCAGTTCCAGAGGATGAGGATGAGTTGCCTCCCTCGCCTGCCCCGCCAAGGAGGTCAGGGCTCCCCAGGTCCCCGAATGACGAGGTGCTGCAAAGCTTGCCCACCTTTGTCTGGCCCTGCGGGCAGCCGCAGGAGTCTGCGGAGTCAAGGAGGTATCCGTTAACGCATTTCTTGGGCTTGGCAGCCGAACACTGCCCGTCAGAGGTGCCGTCGGAACAAAGCAGGCTGCACGTTTCGCCGGTTTTGGTCTGCCCGACAGGGCAGCCGCACTCGGTTGCCTTGTCCACCAGCTGCCCCCCCACGCACTTCTTTGCCTTTTTAGGGGAGCAAAGCCCCTCGGGCACAGAAATAGTGCCATCGCTGCACGGGATGAATTCGCAGTTTATTCCGTTTGCGCTGATTTTTTTCCCCGCAGGGCAGCCGCATTTGGTGGCGTTGTCGGTGTAGCTTGCGCCCCCAAGGCACACCTTGGGCTTGGCATTGGCGCAGTTGCCCGAGTTGGTGCCGTCGTCGCACTTCGCCTGCACGCAGGTGGAGGTGTCCCCGCTCCCCTGCAGGACATATCCTGGCACGTCCTCGCATTTGCAGGTCAGGTCGCGGGCCAGCCCGCCAGGGGCGCAGCGGAAGCCGACGTTGCCGGGCGACTTTGAGCAGGCGAAATATTTTGTGCCGTCGCTGCAGTCATTGGTCACCGCATAAGGCGTTCCAAGGAAAATTGACAGCGCTGCGAAAATTAGAAGGATGCCCGAAAATCTCATTTCATCGCCTCGCCCTCCAGTTCCCCTCCAATGAATAAAAAGGTTTCTGATTTTCCAACCTGCATTTCATCCGGCGGAATCGCAGGTTTGCCTTCACGCTATCTTGGCGAACAGGTAGTCGGAGAGCATTTCCCGGTATTTCCCCTTGAGCATCCCGCGCCATTCCAGGATGCTTGCGCGGGAGAGGCTTTTTTGCAACCCCTTCGGAATTCCGGAGCCTTTTGATTTGCAGGCAAGCATAAGCGCGCGCCTGCAAGTAGTGGTTCCCCTGCGCTCCACGGCAACTATCCGGTCATGTTCGAGGTGGAGGTTGAATGCCCTTTTGTGCTTCTTGGCAAACGCGTCGACGTCAGATGCAAATGATACCGAGGGGCCTATGGCTTTTTTTATCCCAGGCAGCTCCCAGCGGTCAATCTCAAGGAAAATTGCGCATTCCACGCCGTCGCTCCAGTGGTAATAGCCGAAAACCGAAAAGTCAGAGGAGGAAAGATATCTGGCAAGAGCCTGGGTGGTTTTTTTCAGCTGGGGCCAAAGCACGTCGGGGACCACCTGAGGGGCGGGAAACGCCACCATGAGGCATTTTGTCCCCCTTTTTTTGAGCATGGAGGAGATTTCCCCCATGGTGCGCATGGTTTTCTGCGAGAAAAAGAATTTTTCAGATGGGGAGGCGAGGAACCGCCTGCACTCGAATATGAATCTGGAAAGCGAGGTTTGCGCCACCACCGCGGCCACGTTGCGCTTGGGGTCCACAGGGTCTATCACCACCAGGGCGGCGTTTGGGAACATTTTCCTGTGCCCCTCCTTGTGGTGCCCTTCCGCGTCTATTACCGGCTCCTTCCAGTCAGAAGCCTCTTCCATGAGACGCAGAAGCGAGCCGTAGTGGGCGATGAGAAGCTCGCAGAGGTAGCCCGAGAAGCCCTCCACCCGAAGCTCGGCGCCATATATCCCGAAGTTCTTGGTGAATTGCTTCAGCAGGCGAACGTCGTCCTTTGCTTTGCTATCCATTTTCCCATTGATGTAGGAGGTGTGCAGTATGGAGCGGTCTACCGAGGAGCCGCGCTCGTGGATGCTGTGGATGCGGTAGGCGGGGACGATGTCGGCGTGATAATTGCCTGAGAAAACTTGAAGGTAGGGGTGCTCTGCGAAGCGGGAGGCTGTTTTCATGCCACGGAATGCTTTTTTCGCGCAACTGATGCCCATGGAGGTCATCTTTTCATGCGGCGTGCTTCTTGGGAAAAGCAGGAAAATGTCGAATTCGTTCTTTCCTTTCAGGTCGGTCCCCTTGGAAAGCGAGCCTGCGAGCGCCACTTCAGCCTCGTTTGGAAGCGCCTTTCGCAATTTTGCCATCAGCTTTTCTGCCTCGGCAAAATCCTGTTCGGTCTCTTTGGGAGTGGGCTTGATTTTCCGAAGAGCGGAGGAGAAGACTGCTTGTGCTTTTGCAGGCGAGGAGCACTTCATAACGCAGCATTCGGGAAGGAGATTAAAAAATGCTCGCGTGTGGGCGCAGGAAAACCAAAAATAGTGCTGCTTGATGGGTTGACAAAGAGATGCGCCTGTTTTCAGTCATTCTTCTTTGCCGCGTTGTAGTCCTCAAGAAACTTCTTTATTCCCGAGTCAGTGAGCGGGTGCTTGAAAAGCTTCTCCATAACTTCTGGCGGAATGGTGCAGATGTCTGCCCCAACCTGCGCTGCCTGAACCACGTGCAGGTTGTTTCTTATGGAGGCTGCCAGCACTTCTGTTTTGTAGCCGTAGTTCTTGTAAATAGTGACTATTTCTTCTATGAGCTGCATGCCATCCTGGCCGATGTCATCCAGCCTGCCTAAGAACGGCGAGACCATGGTGGCGCCTGCCTTGGCAACCAGAAGCGCCTGTGCGGGAGAGAAGACAAGGGTGACGTTGGTCTTGATGCCTTTTTTGGAGAGGATGCGGACCGCTTTTAGCCCTTCTTCGGTCATGGGAACTTTCACTACGACGTTTTTTGCCCACTTTGCAAACTCTTCGCCGTCTTTGACCATCTGCTCGGATGTTTCGCCCACGCCTTCCACGGAGACTGGGCCGTCCACCAGCTTGCAGATTTCAGTTATCACTTCCTTGTGCTTCCTGCCGGACTTGAGGATGAGTGTGGGGTTGGTGGTGACTCCGTCCACCAATCCACTTTGTGAAAAGCGCTTTATTTTGGAAACGTCCGCAGTGTCAAGGAAAATTTTCATTGGAATCCCCCCTCAATTGATGGTT
>CAYSQN010000098.1:0-3565 GCA_964433305.1 Microcaldota archaeon
CGGCGCTTCTGGATGAGCAGTGCGAATACTTTGAACCCTACCTCGTTTCGGTTGCGGCGGAAGGCCTCACCTCCGACATGCTGATGGGCAGGTTCGACGCCAAATTTGCCCGCCACCTCAAGTCTCTTCGGATTCCGGTGAGCCAGCACCTTGAGGGCGGGGAGGGCGAAACATTCGTCGCCAACGCGCCCTTTTTCAAAAAAAGCCTCAAAATAAAAAAATGGAGAAGGCGCGGGAATTCGGCGGAAATTTCCTCACTTCTCTGAACCCCGCCCTCAAAATAACGGAATGAGGAAGAAAGGAAGCGGCATTGCCTCACTTCTTTGAGTCCCCGGTAAAGTGCTCGAGCCTGTCGATTATCCCGTTGAGCTCCTGCCCATAGGCGGCGCGCACCTTTACCGAGGAGGAAAACTTGGCCTCCACCGGAATCTGCTTTTGCAGCCTGATGGTTTCGGTCCCAAATGCCGTCTTGCTGTTTATCGGTATGTTCGCCCTTATCGGAAGGCTTTCCTGCAGCCTGAAAGTCACCGGCTGGCCGGTGCTGGAAATCCCCACCAGCTGCGTGTCAAGTGGTATCTCAAAATCCAGCGGGAGCTCAAAGTTGGCCGGGAACAGGTCCGCAATCGGGTAGGTCTTGTCGACCGTGAGCGTGGTTTGCAGAGGGGCGGAAAGCGTAATGTCCCGCTCCTGCAGCGAGCGCAGCTCCTTTGCAATGCCGCGCAAGTCCGCCTTCTGCGATTCGGAAACCGTGCGGTCCCCTAAAAACACCCCGTAAAAGCAGGCAAGCGCCACCAACAGTGCCAACAGCGACAAGTAAAGCGGCAGGCTGGAGCCTCCCTCCTGCTGCTGCACCGGGGCAGGGGCAGGCGTTGGCTGGGATGGCGGGGTATAATTATAGGACTGCGGCGAGCTTGCCGCCCCTGGGCGCGAGAAACTGGATGGAAGGTTGGAAGGCATTGGCAATCACCAGCGCAATTAGCGCTCCTCGGTTATTTAATGCTGACGTTGACTGCCGCGCCTTACGGGCTGACAAATATAAGCTTTTTGCGGATAAAGGGGGATTAAGGAAAAAAGGCGCAGAACAAAGAGGTTATAGCCTCAGGTGATTTTCAATGCCCAAAGTGAATTTCAAGTCGGACGGAAAGGAAGTGGAAGTGCCATCAGGCACCCCGCTGGTACAGGTTGCCGAGGACAACGGGGCGTCAATCGCATTTTCCTGCAAGGCAGGGGTGTGCGTCTCGTGCCTGACCAACGTGAACAAGGGGCTCGAAAACCTGGGCGAGAAGTCCGAGAATGAAAAGGCGACCCTTGAGGGCTTCGGCGCAAAGCCAAACCAGCGCCTCGCCTGCCAGTGCACGGTCAATGGCGACGTGGAAATTGAAAACCCGTGAAAGAAGCGCTTCTTTTCAAAATCCGGCTCAACTCCTCTCCCAAATATTTGCCTCAGGAGCAAGCCTTATTTTCAAAGTCCCATCCATTCATCTGCCTTTCCGCACTCCCAACCTTCCCCTCACTTTGCGGCTTTTTGGGTGTCTGTGATTGTATTTTCGCGTTTTCGCAATCTATTTAAATTATAGCGCCCCATGTTGCACAGGCGACTAGGCAAGGTAGAACCAATGGTCTACATAAAGGGCTTGAAATTCCGAGGCTTCAAGTCATTCCGCAAGGCAGAGGCAACCTTCCCAAAGGGCTACGTTTGCCTGGCAGGCCCCAACGGCTCGGGCAAATCCAACGTCACAGACGCCATACGCTTCGCATTGGGCGAAGGCTCCTTGAAGTCCCTGCGGGCAAAGCGCGTCTCCGAGCTCATCAACACCTCCAGCAAATACGCCGAGGTCACCCTCTACATAGACGGCGAGCAGCAATACGAGATCAAGCGCGCCATCAACTCCGAGGGCAAGACCTCCTACAAAATAAACGGCAAGCGCTCCAAGCGGATGCACGTCCTTGAGGAGCTGAGGCGGTGGGGGCTGGAGGCCGGGACGCACAACATAATAGCGCAGGGGCAGGTGCAAAAAATAGTCGAGATGAGCGGCAAGGAGCGCCGGGGGATAATCGACTCGGTGGCAGGCATCTCCGAATTCGACGAGAAGAAGGACGAGGCGGTAGGGGAGCTTGGCAAGGTGCAGCAGCGCATCACCGAGGCAAACATCGTCCTTGGCGAGCGACAAAGCATACTGCAGGACCTGGAAAAGGAGAAAAACGACGCGCTCTCCTACCTGTCCGCACAGGAAAACTTCAAGCGCGCAAAGGCATCCATCGCAAACATGGAATACGCAAAGCTCAATTCCTCATTCACGGATGTTGTCCAGAAGCACACCGCAGCAAAGGAACAGATAAGCTCGCTTGAAGGGCAATCCTCCGCCCTCTCCACCCAATCCTCCGAAGTCTCCAAAGTGCGCGACTCGGTGGTGGGGAAGCTTGGCTCAAGCGCCAGCCGCGAGGCCGCGCTTGCGGAAATCGAGTCCATAAAGGTGGCAATAAGCTCGGACTCGGCCACCTTGCTTGCCCAAAAGAAGGAGGCCTCAAGGCTCGAAGAGGAGCTCCGCGCCATCTCCTCCCAAATAGACTCGGCGAAAAAACTCCACAAGGGAATCTCGCAGGACTCCAAGTCCCTTTCCGAAAAGCTCTCAGCCATAAACTCCAAGCTTTCCTCGCAGGACAAAAAAACCGCATCAGGCAACGTGGAGCAGGAGGAGCTCTCCTCGCAGCTCGAAAGCGTCTCCTCTGGCATCGTCTCCCTCAAGGAGCAAAAGGCAGCGATTGAGGCGACCATGAAAAACACGGGCCGCATACTGGAGATGAAGCTCCAGGAGCTCGAAAGGATAACCTCCGCGGTTGGCAAGACCGAGGATGCCAAGCTGACAGGTGAGGAGTCCACGCTCAAAAAGGAAGTCCTCTCGCTGCAGTCAAGGCTCGACTCGCTTTTCGAAAGTGAAAAGGAAATCAACCGCCAGGTTCCGGAGCTCGAGAGAAGGCTCCTGTCCGCAAAGGAGAAGGCCGCCACCTTGCGCGCCTCGGTCTCCCCTGCGGCGATAAGCATGGCGCTTCGCTTTGTGGAGGAGCTCAAGGCGAACGGGGCAAAGGGCATTTACGGGCAAGTTTCCTCGCTGATTTCCTGCGACCCCAAGCATTCGCTTGCTGTCGAAACCGCCGCAGGCGCCAGGCTCGCCTATGTGGTGGTGGACAGGATGGACACCGCCGCCAAGGCAATCGAAAAGCTCAAGGAAACCAAGTCCGGCCGCTGCACATTCATCCCGCTTGACAAGATAACCTCCACTCCCCCCTCCAAGGCGGACAAGGAGCAAGGCTGCCTTGGGCTGCTCATCGACTTCGTGGACTTCGACGCCGCCTTCCAGCCAGCCATGAACTACGTGTTTTCCGACACCCTTGTCTTTGACAATGTGGCAAACGCGAAGAAAGCCGGGGTGGGAAGGCACCGGATGGTCACCCTTGAGGGGGAGCTCATCGAAAAGTCAGGGACAATCGCCGGAGGGTCGGTGAAAGGCTCCCTCCTTTCCAAGTCCAGCCTGGACAAAATAGAGGCAGAAGCTGAGGGCCTAAA
>CAYSQN010000099.1:0-3497 GCA_964433305.1 Microcaldota archaeon
ACGGATGTGGTGGAGAATTACCCGGGGTTCATTTCCTTAACTGGCATTGAGCTTGCCCAAAAGCTTGAGGACCACGCGCGCGCCTACCCTTCGGTTGAAATAAAGGACGAGAAGGTTTCCGCAATAACTGCTGCTGCGGGCGGCAATTTCCAAGTAGTCTCAGACGGCGGGCAGTATCTTGCATCAACCATTCTTTTCGCGACTGGAACCGAATGGAAAAAGTTAGGGGTGAAAGGCGAGAAGGAGCTTGCCAACAAGGGAGTGCACTACTGCGCGCTATGCGACGGGGCATTTTACAAGGGCAAAACAGTTGCAGTGATTGGAGGAAGCGACTCTGCTGCAAAAGACGCGCTTGTGCTCACGCAGTGGGCTAAAAAAGTTTACATCATCTACAGGGGTGAAAAAATAAGGCCCGAGCCAGTAAACTACGGGCGCGTGCTCAAGAATGAAAAAATCGAGATAATCAACAATACCAATATCGTTGAGGTGAAAGGGGAAAAGAAAGTTTCCTCCGTCCTTCTTGACAAGCCCCGCAAGGGCAGCAAGGAATTGCCCCTTGACGCGGTTTTCATCGCAGTGGGGCACCTTCCACTGTCATCCATCGCCAAAAATGCTGGGGTGGCGCTAAATGCCAAGGGCTATGTGGTGATAAATAGGGATTCGGAAACCAACGTTCCAGGTTTCTTTGCAGCAGGCGACGTCACCGACACGCGATTCAAGCAGGCGATAGTGGGCGTGGGCGAGGCTGTCGAGGCGGTGTACTCAGCACAGCTGTACCTTGAAGGAAGAAAAACGGGAAAAAAGTAGTTATTGCTTGAAGTCGGAGTGGGGCGGCAGCGTCCCAATGTGTTTTTTCTTCTCCTGGATAGTGATGTCTAAGTTTGCCTCTCCAGCTAGCGGCATATGTTTGTGCTGGTGGATTTTGCTGCCTCCGCAACCATTATCCTTCAATTTTTTTATTGCGTTGTTCACATTGTCGCTTTCAGTGCCGTCGCCGAAATGCGGAAAGAAAGGGCTGTCGAATTCGTGAAGCGGCATTGGCTTCCTCTTCCCTCCGTTGTGCAGCTTATCCGTGTTCAATATGTTCTGCATATCCTTTGGGCTAATCCTTTCTCTGCTCACAATATCACCTTTTTACAGCGTTACCTTCAGGCCAAGCTCCTTCTTCAGCTCCCTGTAGCGGTTGCGGATGGTCACTTCGGTGACTCCGGCAACGTCGGCAACTTCCTTCTGCGTGCGCCTTTCCCCGTACATCGCAGAGGCGATGTAAACGGCTGCGGCAGCCACTCCGGTCGGGCCTCTTCCGGAAATCAAGCCCTTCACAATGGCTTTTTTCAGAAGGGAAATCGCCCTCTCCTGCACGTGGCCTGACAGCTTGAGGGCTGCCGTGAACTTGGGCACGTAGTGCGCAGGGTCGGTCAGCGGAACGTCGATGTCCAATTCCCTGCGGACAAAGCGGTAGGCGCGGCCGATCTCCTTCTTCTCAATGCCCGACACTCGGGAGATTTCGTCAAGGGTGCGGGGTATTCCCTGCATCCTGCAAGTGGCATATATCACTGCTGAGACGACCGATTCAATCAGCCTCCCGCGGATAAGCTCGGCCTTGATGCACTTCCTGTAAAGCAGTGCGGCAGACTCTCTGATGGAGTCCGGAAGGCCCAAATAAGAGGCAATCCTGTCAAGCTCGGAGAGCGCGATTGCAAGGTTGCGCTCCATGGAGGAGGCAATTGACGCCCTCTTGTGCCACTTCCTCATTCTGTAAAGCTGCGCCTGCTTCTTGGGGGAAATCTTTGCCCCTCGAATGTCCCGGTTGTACTGGTCGATTTCGGTGACAAGTCCCTTGTTCGGCCTCATGTACTTGATGGGGGCGCCTCCACGGGCGCGCTTCTCGCGCTGTTCGGCATCAAACGCGCGCCACTCCGGGCGGGGGTCCTCTAGGTTCTCTGCAACGATAAGCCCGCAGTTGGTGCACACCACTTCCCCTTTCTCGTAGTCACGGGTAAGGTGCCTGTTTCCGCATTCTGGGCATTTGTCAACCATATTCACACCTCTGAAGTAGTTCGAACGCTAATCATTAGGTTTTAAAAAGTTGTGAATGGCTTATAGGGGCAAGGGTTTATAAACTTTTCTTGGCTGCCCTGCGGCTAACGGGAGAGGAAATAGACAACCGCTATGATGGAGAGTATCATCACTCCGGCAAATACCAATCGGTCAACCATGGCAATGCAGTGCATTTGCTTTAATATAAAGCTTTCTTGCAAAATTGTTGGGCAGGGGCAATACGGATGCACGGCCGGGCTGGGCAAAAATCCTGGCAGCTTGTTGATGGGGATGTGAAAGCCTCTTTCGTTACGGGCATCCAAGCCGAAGCACCCT
The DNA here is from genome assembly GCA_964433305.1 of Microcaldota archaeon. GTDB lineage: Archaea > Micrarchaeota > Micrarchaeia > Anstonellales > Anstonellaceae > UBA10161. The sequence goes on from CAYSQN010000099.1 coordinate 2,377, forward strand.
TCGGTTGCCTGCCCGCAATTTGGCAGGTGATGACATGAAAGTCGCTTTCGTAACAGACATGCACTTCGGCTACCGCCGCTTCGAAGAGGACGCCTACAAGCAGGGGCGGGAGGCCATACTCTGCGCAGCACGGCAATCCGACCTGATAATTTTGGGCGGGGACAACTTCGACACCCCGCTGCCGCGCATGGAAACGCTTGCCCAGGCAACCGACATATTGCGCGAAGCCCTCTCCATAATGCATGGGAGGGGGGCAAGCGGGGTGCCGATTTTTGCCATCCACGGGAACCACGACAGGCGCCCAAAAGGATTTGTCCATCCGACCGAGCTTCTTGCGAGAGGGGGGTTTGTGGAAAATGCCCACAACAAGACCCTGATTTTTGAAAAAGGCGGCGAGAAGGTGGCGGTTTCAGGCATGGGCAGCGTGCCTGAGGATTTGGCAGTTTCAGCCATCCAAAGCCTGCAATGCCGCCCTGTGGAAGGGGCGTTCAACATCTTCGTGCTGCACCAGACTTTCCAGGAATACGAGCGAATCCCCCATGAAAATTACCTCTCATTCGAAGAGCTGCCAAAAGGCTTTGACCTTTACCTCTGCGGCCATGTGCACCAGCCCAACCTCAAGGGGCAGGTGCTCAACCCCGGAAGCACGGTGGTCACCCAGCTTCGCCATGACGAGGCTGGGGAACGCGGCTGGCTGCTGTATGACACGGTGAAAAAAGAGGGCAAGTTCATGCCCATCTCTTCCAGGCAGCTTTTCCGATTGGCGCTGCCCTTCCAGGGGGCAACGCCGGAGCAGGTGCAGCGGGCGGTGGAAGCAGAGGTGCGCAAGGCAAGGCAGGCATCTCCGGGGTGCCTTCTCAAGATTGTCATCCAAGGCAGCCTTGCCCAGGGCTTCCAACCATCCGACCTGCGGCTGCCAGCCCAGGGTGAGGGAATATTCGTGGAAAATGCAATCAACGCCGACTCCCTCCAGGAAAGGATCGGGCAGATAAAAAGCGCACGGGAAAAGAAGACCACCCCAAAGGAGGTGGGCATGCGGCTTTTGCGGGAGAAGCTGCAGGGGACTTCCTATTCGCTTGGCGACCCGGAAAAGCTTTTTGAAAAGCTGCTGGACGGCACCG
>CAYSQN010000100.1:0-3470 GCA_964433305.1 Microcaldota archaeon
ATGAGGAGCTTTCCAAAAGCCCCGAACCCTACCTCAAGGGCACCCTTTCCCTTTTCGGTCAGGCGCTTGTGGAGTTCGAATACAGGCACTTTTTGCAGGCTGCGGAACTGTTCGCAGCATCAAAAAATGCCCTTGAGGGCACTAGCCAAAGGTGCAAGCGCGGCAGCAAGTGAGGTATAATAAGCATATCCTGGGAACAAAAAACATGCCAAAAAGGGGCATGCATGCGCATGCGGCAAATGCCAAAACCCCCTCCGCGGTGAAAAAATGGTACTTTGCATAATCGCATTTTTCGTATTCGCATTCCTATCCATCTTCTCGGCAAAATACCGCCCGCTCGCAAGGGAGGGGTTTGAGTGCGTCTTCAGGACCATCACGCTGCGCCCCTGCCAGACCGGGCTTGACGACAGGATAAAAGCCGGCCTGGTTTCAGGAGTGCTTGCCCACTCGCCATTTGCCGCGCGGCTTCTCAACCGGCATTTCACCCTCCTCTCCTGGCTCTTCGTGCTTCTCACGCTTGCAAGCGCAGCCTACCTGGCATATGGGGTTTACAACTTCTACTATTATGGAAACTGCGAAGGGCCAGACCAGACAGGGGCGTGCATCATAAACGACCTGACCGGGGACTATGGGCGCTTCAGCGAACCCAAGGACCTCCTCGCACCCACCTCCTTGGATGGAATGGCAGCGGGCAACCAAAGCGCAAAGGTCAAAATTGTGGAGTTCGGCTGCTTCACCTGCGCCTACACCAAGAAAGCCGAAGGCACGGTGCAGCAGCTCCTCTCCGAGTTCAACGGCTCAATCTACTATGTGTTCAAGCCCTTCCCATTGCCCAACCACGCTTACAGCTCTGACGCCGCCCGTGCGGTGTTGTGCGCCAACAGGCAGGGGAAGCAGCTTGCGCTTCGCGAGGCGATATTCAGCCACCAGGAAGCCTGCGCCGACCAGGGCACCCTTGCCATCAAGCAGCTTGCAGGGCAATCTGGCATGGACATGAGCGCGTTCAACTCCTGCTTTGACAACAATGAAACCGGTGCGGAGCTTTCAGCATACATCGAACAGGGCAAGCAGTCGCACCTTTATGCCACACCCACATTTTTCATAAATGGGAAAGCGCTGGTCGGCCCGCGGCCAATGGAAGAGTTCAGGAAAGCCATCCAGGAGGCGGGCGGATGAACGTAAGGCAGGACTTTCCCATATTTGAGAAATACCCCTCGCTCATCTACTTGGACAGCGCCTGCACCTCGCTTAAGCCGCGCACAGTGGTAGATGCCATCTCCTCCTACTACCTGGAGCTTGGCGCCTGCGGCTCGCGAAGTTCGCACCTGCTTGGCAGGAAAACAAATGAGAAAACTGCCCAGGCAAGGCAAACAGTCGCCTCATTTGTGGGCGCAGCCGAAGGAGAGCTTGTCTGGACCCGCAACACCACCGAAGGGCTCAACATTGTGGCAAACGGGCTGGACTACACAAAAAGGAAAAAAGTGGTGACCAGCGAGATGGAGCACCACTCCGCCCTTCTTCCCCTCATGCGCCTGTCCGAACAAGGAAAAATAAGCCTCACCATACTGCCCTGTGACGGAAATGGGGAAGTGCCGCTGGAAAAATGGGAGGGCGCAATTGACCGCCAAACCGCGCTTGTTCTCACCAACAACGGGAACAACACCACTGGCTGCGAGCCCCATGTGGAAGAGGTCGCCAAGATGGCGCACGACAACGGCGCGCTCGCCTGCATAGACGGCGCACAGGGGGTGCCGCACCACAAGCAGGACTTCAAGAAATCAGGCTTCGATTTCCTTTGCTTTTCGGCCCACAAGATGCTTGGGCCAACCGGCATCGGCGCGCTCATCTGCAAGGGCGAGCACATGGAAAAGCTCTCTCCCCTCATGTACGGTGGCGGCACGGTAAAAACAGTCAGCGGCGGCAAGGCAATAGGGCTTCCCGGAAGCGAGCGGCTCGAGGCTGGCATCCAGCACTACTCAGGCATGCTAGGATTTGCATCTGCCTGCGACTACCTCAGAAAAACAGGCATGGGCAAAATAGAGGAGCACGAGAAAGCCATTTCGCAGAAGCTGGAACAGGCAATTCTTTCAAGCGGGGCGCAAATTTACGGCGTGCCCTCCAAAAGCCATTCCGCGCTTTTCTCCTTCAACTTCAAAAACGCCAAGCCCCACGATGTCGCCCTCCTTCTTGACAAGCAAAATATCGCGGTGCGAAGCGGCTTTTTCTGCGCCCAGATGGCTATGGAGGCTATGGGCGCCAAAAACGGGGCGGTGCGCGCAAGCTGCTACCTCTACAACACGGATGAGGAAATCCGCAAGCTGCAAGAAGCTCTTGCCAAAATCGGGCAGCTGTACTGAAACTGCAGAAAGGCGCTCTAAGCCTCAAGCATGCCGCCATGTGCGCAGGCAATGCCAGCTACCTTTCCAACAGGTATTTTTCGTCTATCAGCATTTCCCAGTATTCCCTGAAAACCTTGTGGTATTTCGGCAGCTTTTTCTCCCCTCTCCAATTTGTAAGAGGCTTGAAGCTCTTTATCCTCTGGGAAGGGGCGAAGTAGTTTATCGCATTTTCCGGGCTCAGGACAAATGGAGGGTAGCCTCCGCGCATATCTATCCAGCTTGCAATAAGCGAGCCGGTCCGGTGGTTGCCCTCCACAAAAAGCTGCGGCTGCCCGATTATGCCGACGTATATCTCAGATGCCACCTTGCGCGGATCATCGCCTTTTTTCTGGAGGTGCTTCCTGTGCCATTTCTGGAGCACTGGCACTCCATTGTAGAACTTGTCCTTTGCTGCCTGCATCGCACGATGATACTCCATGCGCAGGCGGCTGTCCTCGCCATAATGCACACGGTGGTTGAGCTCAAGCATTTCCTCCAGATGCTGCATCTGGAATATGTTGTGCTCCTTGCGAAGGAGGTGGTCCATGTAAGAATAGGCGGACATCATGCGGTCCATCAGGGTTTTGTCAAAGGGATGGTCCTTTCTGCCAATTTTCTTCCTGTCAAGCTCTTCATCAATAAGCTTCCAGTTCTTCTTCACAGTAAGGAGGGTTTCCTCCACCTTCACAAGGTTAAGCCTGAGCAGCTTTGACATGTTCTCTCCAGGTTTATTCTGCCTGTGCTGGTTAATAATGGTACGTCATGATACAGTCATAAGCCTGCTAAGAACGGCATGTCGCATCAGACCATCTATTTGTCGCCGCGGCGACAAATGGACCACCCGAACGTTGCGACGTTCGAGTCGGTCCGCTAGGCTCACACTCGTTAGCCTGACCGACTTGTCCTGCAGGACAAGTGGTCCACTGGTCGGATCGCCGACCAGTCGGAGCGCCACACACAGGTCATTTCCGCGGAAACGATGTGGTTGTTCTAACTTTTGATAGTTTTTCTTTGGCGGTGAATTCGTTCTTATTTTTTTCAGCAATGATATTCGGGCAAATTACTTATTTATAGAATAAGTAAATTATCAGG
>CAYSQN010000101.1:0-3447 GCA_964433305.1 Microcaldota archaeon
CCTCCTTGAGGAGGAGGAAGCCGATTATCGCGCCAATCGACATCGTGCTTCGCCGCAGTGCGTGGAGGCTTTTGGCCGCCAGATATTTTTCAAAAGCCACTTCGAAATGGGAAAGCTGCCCGTCAGACTTGTAGGCGTCTTGGGCTTTTTGGAACTCCGATTTGTCGGAGAGGACATATTGCCCTGCGATGGAGGCAGCTTCGCCTGCGTCCTTTGCTCCAGCCATTTTCTCAAGCTGTGCCTTGCCCAGGCTCCCTCCCCGCACCGTGCTTGCCATGATGGTTTTCTTGTCGGCCCCGGACTTCTTGAGCCGCATGATGGTCATGGCGTTTTTGGAGTCGGTTTCAAACCTCAGCAAGCCAATGATGGTTTTGGCGTCCTTTTCGCTTGGGGAAATTGCGGATGCCGCGGCTTCATAGTAATACGAGTCAAGCGCAGCCATCAGGAGGTCCAGCCTGCCCTCTTGCGGATTGGAAAATGCGCTCCTGATTTGCGCGCGGGAAATCCCACGCACCGAGCCGGATGAGAGGAAGCGCGCGCCTATCTGGGTGCCGCGTATCGCATCATAAAGCTCGTCTGATGATTTTGCAGAAAGCAGCCCGAAGAGCTCATCCTTGCCCAGGGAGCCTGCCATAAGAAGCATGCTTTCGGTTTCCTGCCGCGCCTTGCCAAGCTTCCTTGCCAAAAGTATGGTCTTGAGGTTGTGGATGTCGTAGCGGTAAAGGAATGCTTCAAGCGCCATCCTGCTCGCCTTGGGGGTTATCCGAAGGAGCTTGGCGCCCGTTCTCGCGAAATTCTTGGAAACCGCAAGCTCCACCCGCGACTCGTCGTCCACATTCGCCCCCATCCCGGTAAAGTCATCCTTGTAGGTGGTCCTTGAGAGGTACTCCGCCACCGCGGCATTGGTCTTTACCTTCAGAAGGTCATCCGCAAATCGCCCGGAGAGGAGGTGGGCCCGCATGGCGTGCACGCGCGCGTTGGCGTATCCATAGTCAAGCGAGAGCTTGGAGCGGACTATACCCATGATGCCCTTGTAAATTCCCATTTGCATACCCCGATTGCTTGCCAGTTCCCGCCTTGTTATGCGCATTTGCCTTATTTCACTCCATTTATTCCAAGCGTTTGCTTTTAGCCCATGAATAGGCAACTTTCCTCAGAAGAGCATGTCATAGATTTTCTTGCGCAGCATGCCCTTTTTCTGGAAGAACATCTCCTCCAGCGTCTTGTTTATCCGGATTTTCCCGTTTGCTGACTCGATTATCAGCCCTCCGGAGAATCCTGGAGGCAGCCTTGCTGCCTTGTAGCCAGCCACCAGCGATTTGTCCTCATCCCGCACATAAACCGTGGCTTCGCGGCTCCCAAGCTCGCCTAGCCCTTCCTCAAGCAGCTCCTGCATGAGCTGAGGGTAGGTGGATTTCTTGAGGCTCGCTGCCTTGAAGGATTTCCAGACCTCCTGGAGATTGGAGTCCACTGCCTCTTCCTTTGCCGAGTCCACCATTTTCTTTGAGGTGAGCCGTGCGGAGGTCAGCCTTTCGGCGGACTCCTGCTTGGAGTAGGCGGCAGCCTCCTTTTTGGAAGCGCGCTCTGCGGCAAGCGCCTTTTCGCGGGCCTCATCCACTATTTTTTCCGAGGATTTCTCAGCTGCGGCGAGGATTTTCTTTGCTTCGGCCTGCGCGCTTTTGAAAAGCTCGTGCGACAGTTCTTCAAATCCCATAAGTATTACCCCCTCGCTTGGGCATTTTGCAAGGCCCACAAGGAACTTGCAGCCCCAGAGGTGCGAAGTTGCCTATTCACCGATCTTTCCGTACAGCAGGAAAGCCACGACGAAGCCGAAGATGACTATCAGCTCGGGCAGCGCCATGTAGACGATGAGCTTGAACGTGTCCTCAGGCCGCTCAGCCACCACGCCCATGATGGCAGAGCCTACCGAAGCCTGGGCCATCCCAGTGCCTACCGCTCCGCCGAACAGGGCGATTGCCGCTGCGATTGCGTATGCGCCCGCATTTTCCAGTACTACCATATTCACACCTCTTTTGCCGGTCTTGCCGGCATTAGCGTCAACTTTCTGCAGTGAACTGCCTTTTTGCCGAGAAGGGGGCGAATGCCCGCCCGTTCCCCTTGTAGAACTTCCCGAAGAACTCCACCACATTCAGCCTGGACCCGTGCACGAATGATTCGAACATGGCGATTATGCAGGATGCCAGGTGTATGCCTAGATAGAGCGCTGCGGTTAAAATGAATGCCACTATCCCAAGCGGGGAGGCGTCGAACTTGGGGAAGAGGAGCTCGTTTATGGCCTCCGCGATGATGACCCCGCCTACGCCAACCGCCGCGATACGCACATAGGAGACGATGTTTGAGGCAAGCCCTGGGATTTCAATCAATCCGATGGGGCCTTCAGACCACAGGAGCACCGCAACCGAGATGGCAAAGAGGGCGATTGATGGAAGGGAGAGGAAAGCAAATGAGTTGAACATGAATATTGCCACCAGGAAAAAGCCCGAAAGCTCGATTCCAATCCAGGAGAGCTTTGCAATGGCATGTTTTTTGCTGTGGTTCCATTCGTTTATCGCGCCCAAAAGCAGCCCCAGCCCGATGTGAAGCACACCTATGATGATGGACAGCAGCATGAGTGTTTCGATATTATGCAGCCGGTGGAAGCCTTCGTAGAGCTGCACTCCCCCAAAGCCCAGTTTCTCAAGGAGGTGGGCGTGGGTGAAGCCGAAATACTCGTCAAACGCAATTCCGACGAAAAACGCAGGTATGGATGAGAGCATCCAGATGGCGGCAACTGGCTTGAGGATGGAACCCTCCTTTGATTTGCTGACAATCAGGTAGGAGACCACAAATGAAAGCGCGGCGTAAAGCGCATCCCCGAATATCAGCGCGTACATGAGCGGGATGATGATGGTAAGGAAGATTGTGGGGTCGATTTCGGAATATTGGGGCAGTGAGATGAATTCCACCAGGAACTGGAAGGGCTGTGCGCGCGCGGGGTTGGAAAGCAGCGTGGGGGGAGCCTCATCGTGCGACAGGCCGGCTTTGGAGATTAGGATTTTATTGCCGAATTTGCCTTGCAGGAAGGATTCAAGTTTCGGGTATTCCTCTTCCTGCACCCAGCCCTCCATCAGGTAAAGCGAGTCGGTTGCCCCGAATTGCGCGGCTGCGCGGGCTCGGTCGGCCTGGATGGAAAGCTCCTCCTCCACCGCCACAAGCCTTGGGTAATGCAAGTCTGAGAAGTGCTGCAGTTTCCTGCCGCACGCCTGCTGTTTTGAGAGAATCCCCTCTTCCTTTTCCTTAAGTGCCGCGATTTCCTTTTGCGGGGTGGAGGATAGTTGGGGGAATTGGAGTGCGGAGCCATAGGCTTCAAGGAACTTGGGGTCTTCATTTTTCGGGAGCGCTATCAAGAACACGGTTGAGCCCTTTGAGCGGGCTTCATGGAAGATG
>CAYSQN010000102.1:0-3427 GCA_964433305.1 Microcaldota archaeon
TTTTTGACTTCCTCTTTAGCCACGGTTTTGGCAACCTGCTCCACCACTTCCTTCTCGGCAGTTTCAATTGCCTCTTTTGTAATGTTCTTCTCCACTTGCTCAAGGACTTCCTTCGGTGTCTGGTAACCGAAGAACTTGGCAACCCGCTCAAATGTGTTTATAAGCGACTGCTTTCCCGCAGTCATCGCTTCCTTTTTGATGTAAGACTCTGCAGCCAGCGAGCCGCCAAGAGTAAAGGGAGTTGCAACAAGAGCACCATAATCCATGGCGCCGCTGAGGAGGGTGAGGAACGCATATGTGGAGCCAGAAATGATGTCGCCATCCACAAAATGCAAGACCGCGTCTTTTCCAACATCAAATGTGCCTCCTATTGGAGTCCATTCGAGTATTTTTTCGCTCACCCCCTTCCTGTTAGGGTCGGTGAAATTGATGCCAAAATAGACATTGTCAGTAGCTAGGGGCTTGATGTTGAGTGGGGGAAGCTTGAAGGTTACATCTGTTTTTTGCTGCTCTTGGGGCTTTGCCCCATATTGGTATGTTTCCCGCTCCTTGATGTAATTGGTAATTGCGCGGATGGCGTTTGCCGCAAGGTCATTTGCACCAGGAGAATCATTGAGCTTTGCATTGATTGCGCTCCTGACCGCCACAATCGCATTGTCAAGAGCCAAAACCTGGGCAGAGTTGGAAAATTCGAGGGTGTTTTTTTGATGCTGAAGCGTCTCTAAAGACTTGTAAAGCGGGTGATAATCCCTTTGCACCAATGCAATGTCTTCAGCTTCGTCCTGCGGAGTGTATTGGAAAAGGAACATGACATCAACTACCGGCTATCGCTTTGCGGATTCCCAAGTACGGAATTAAGGAAAACTTCTGCGGCTTTTTTTCCTTCGCTCTTGTCCAGAAGAGATTTCATTGCGGCAAAGTTTGAGGAAAGTTCCGGGTCCTGGCTTATGGCTTTTCTTAATTCTGGTTTTTTAGGATATAGTTGATAGATGAGAAAGGAGTACACTGTGACTGCCATTGCAGACTCAGTCAATGCCTGAGTCTTGTCATTCTCAGAGGATTCTTTCAGGTGGGTGGATAATCGGCCCATATATGCTTTTGCCATTGCGTTGGTGAACCAGATGCGATAGTCGACATGCCGCAATGCGCTGCGAAGGTCGGTAATCGGAGTGGGATTTGGATTTGAAGGCTTGATATTTTCCAATTCTTTTTGCAGATAACCGAACTTTTTAAGGAGATTGCTTCGAGATGAATTGGTGTTTTTGTCAGCCGCCATGTTTTGTGCTTATGCTTCCATCTTTATTTAAACCTTCTCCCCGTAAGCAGAAGTGCGACCAGCATGAATTCACAGAGGCAGTTTGAAGAGATTCCAGTGCCTTCCCCAGAGCGAAGGCCATCCTTCCCGCGCAAGCTCCTTGAGAGGGACAAGTTCATCGACCCTTCAGTTGAGGCGTCAGTGCTCCTTCCGCAGCAGGAAGCCGCTTATTCCCCCATATTGACCGATGCCAAGCTCGGCCTTGGGGCGGACTATGCCGCTGCGAGGAAGCGAGAGGGGGTAATCTTTTCCACCTTGCAGTACCTCCTGTCCATTTTCGAGGGCATGAAATCAAGGCTCAGAATCAGGAGAGGGAAGAGGGCGCGGCTCACCAGGAAAGGGGAGGAAACTCTTGAGCAGCTGCGCTACCTGTCGCTGCTTTGCGATGCCACCTCTGTGCGGACCAATGAGGAAATATTGGAGGCGGAAGGCGCGTTTGGAGAGGCTTATTACGAGATAATGCAGCTTTCAGGCGAGCTTGCCAAGATGTCCCAGTCCGAGGAGCGCCACCACCTGCACCGGTATTCCAAGCATATGGGGAAGCTGCTGCGCTTCGATTAGAATAAGCCCGCAAATTCTTCTGCGCTGTAGCCTGCCTGGCGGATGATGGAGCGCAAAACAAATGGGTTGAGGTCCTCGTTGGCATGCACCGGGACAGTCACATGCAGCGCCTTGCCTTCAGAGGGCTTGATAAGATGGATGTGGCTGCCTTTGGAGCGGCGCACAATGAAGCCTTTTTCAAAAGAGCCTTGATGACTTCTTTGCCTGAAACGACTGGAAGCTTCATCTTTTTGCACCGAAGAAGAAGGGGGCGGCAATTATATAAAGTTCCTTGGAGCAGCAAGTAGCATGGACCTATTTGGATTTTCTGTGGTAATTGTACCCGAAGGGAAATCGTATTCCGCATGGTGCCCTGAGCTGGATGTTGCGTCCCAAGGGAAAACGGTTGAAGCGGCGATTTCCAATCTGAAGGAAGCCATTTCCCTTCACCTTGAGTGCTTGTCTTCCACTGAGCTCAAGGAGATACGGGAGAGAAAGGGCAGCCTCATAACCAGGGTCGAACTGCCTCTTCCTGCGTAAGGCGGCACCCATGAATTGGAAGTCCCACCTTGCCTTCGGCTTTGCCTGCGGGGCAATTGCCTGTTATTTCTTTTTCTCCAGGGATGCGCTTGGCGTGTTCATATTTGCCTCTGTTTCTGGCTTTTGCGCGCTTGTTCCAGATATTGACTTGAGGAAAAGCAAGTTTTCCAGCATAACTTATGCGGTTGCGACAGTGGCAGTGGTTGCCGCATCGGCTTGGCTCTCCCAGGGGAGAGGGATGGGGCAGTTTCTTTTCTACTTGGCGCTATTTGGGGGAGGGTGCCTCTTGCTTGACTATCTTTTGAGGCCGACTCATCGTGGCATCACGCACAGCGTGCCTTTTCTTGCCCTTGTGGCAGTGGCGGCGTATGCTGCGTTTGGGCTGGTGGCGGCATGCGCAGTTGCCATTGGCTACCTGTCGCATTTGGCTGCGGACGGTGCGCTGAAGATGAAGTGAGGGGAGGATTGTATGGAAATGCACAACAAGTACAAGCGATTTCTGGAGAAGCAATACCTCATTTTGAAAACTGAGAGGTTCGTTGGGGTTGATGAACTCTGAGCCGGCTTTTTTAAGGGAGGCGGAGCGGGATAAGGATTAATTAAGTTGCCCACCAAGTGCTGCCCATGGAAGTTTTGAACGCGGATGCCGTACTCCAGCCATTGCTTTTGGTCAAGGCTGTGCTCTCGGTGCTTTGCGTGTTTTTGTTCTTTTACTACCGCCACCACTGGAACAGGGCAAAGCGGCACCTTCCGGTCCACCTGTTCTTCACCAAATGGAGGGCGGTGAGGCATGCATTTGCCCTTGGAGCGGCGGCAATAGGCTTTGCAGCAGGCTTTGTGATTGAGCTTTTCGGGCGGCTTTCGGGAATAAGCGAGAATTGGGCGGTGTTCCTGGCAGGCGGCTTTGAAATCGGCTCGCTGTTGTGCATACTGCTTGTGTTTTTCGAGCTTGCCATGGAGGACGTGCCTCACTTTGATGGCATTGCAAAGGGAAGGTACGCGCAAAGCCCCCCACAGGCGTATGTGCCCGAT
>CAYSQN010000103.1:0-3423 GCA_964433305.1 Microcaldota archaeon
CCCCATTAGGCAGAGTGCCGCCAAAACAGAGAATAATCCGGTTTTCACTAGTTTTTCCATTCAAATACCTCCCAATGTTTTTTTTCGAATTTAGAAATAGCGGCCGAAGCATCCACTAGGCGGCGTATTTCGGCTAGATTTGCCAGACAGTCTGACAGAACGAGTACTTGGAGTGCGGTTTTCTCGGCATCCCCCACAGTGTGATTTCCTGTACCAAAATGTTTATAACACGAATGGCAACATGTGGGGTTCAGCCTCGGGTGGAAAGATATATAAAGAAAGTGTGGTATAAACAGTATTGATAGTGGTTTCCAGTGAGTTTATGCAGGCAAAAAAGAGTAGCGCTGCGCTCAAAACATTTGGCAGTTTTGCGATAGCTGCACTGTTGACTTTTTCTGCTAAGAATGCGTGGGCGAACCAAATTCCCAAATCCGAATCGACCTTGAAAACGCCTCCGCCCATCGTCCAGAGCCTGCCAAAAACGATGGACTTCCGCAAACGGGAAACGCCCGCAGACGGCTATAACAAGCAAAAGCTGCAAACAGACAACTCTGGGCCGACCAAAGTGCAAACCGAGACCTGGTTCCTAAAATTGCTCGAAACTTACTTGTATAAAGGATATGCCATCATTACTGCAGGGGACACCATTCATTTTACCGCCCCCCCGACTCACCTGACTTTTCATGGAACTGACAGCACGCAGGCAATAGACAACCGCAACTTTATGAGGGATAGCATAGCTGCAGATATACCGGGCTCGCAGGCAGAGTGGATAAAGTTTGGCATGTGCCTTTCCGTTATCCCTCCCGGAAATTTTCAGCCGCTTGACAGCTTGCATTTCATTAATGATTCGCTGAGCGCCTACCTCGGAGATGAATTTGTTTCCCAGAGCGTAACCGACAAGTTCTGGAAGGATTCAACTTCTACTCCCCAGGTCGGATTTGCTATCTATTACGGAGCTTATGATTCGACTGGCAGAAGCCTTATCGCTGAAATTCCTACTCACTTTAATATCAAATTAAATCCCTGGGGGGCTGCGCTTCTGCCTTATCCAAATAGATACATAACAAGCAATGCTGTTCTCATACCGTATAAAATCACCCATGACACCACATTCGCGATTGAATTTGGACTCGGGGATTTTTATGTCCTCAACGGGAACTTGGAACCAAAAGTTGGCACATACGGATATGGGATGGTATTCGGAAGGAAAACGACCGACATATCCCCAATTTCAACAACTGTGCCTCGCACCTTTTCCCTTTCGCAAAATTACCCCAACCCTTTCAACCCTGAAACCACCATACCGTTTGATATTCGGAAGGAAGGAAGAGTAACCATGAAAGTTTACGATTCGGGGGGAAGAGTGGTCAAAACCCTAGTTGACCAAGATATGCGAAGTGGAAAATACGCCGTTAGTTTTGATGCAAGCGAATTGGCATCTGGCACGTATTACATCCAGATGCGGGCTGGCAACTTCTCAGAATCAATAAAGATAATGCTTCTCAAGTAGGCTTGTTTTTAGAACGCCCCACACTCTGACAATTCTCCGATTAGCTAATTTTCAAAAAATAAAATAAAAAAATAAGGGCACCTGCGAAGCCGTGGGGGATGCACAGGCACGCAATTAATTGATTCTCAGTTCTGGCACCAGCTGCCGCAGTCAAGGGTGAACGCGGCACGGTCCACTCCTGCGCCAATCCACTGTGCGTGCTGGTTGCCGAATGGCAGCCCGGTGCCGATGTCGCCATAGAAGTCCCCGTTAGTGTCAATGACTTCGTATTGCTCCCAGCTCGGCACTCCGTTGGTGTAGTACTTGTTTCCCTGCCTAAAAGCACCCGCCATGATGTCAAACTGGTTGGTTGGATTGGAATTGTCAATCCAGGTGGCTCCGGCCTTGATGGTGTTGTGGAACAGAGTGTTGCTTGCAGAATCGGAGTCTATCCACACTGCAGCCCTTCCTGCATCAGTGGTGAATGAGTTTTCCTTCACCGTGTTGCCGTTGCTTCCTTGTGCTCCGAGTGAATTGAGCACGAACCCATAACCTGGCGCCGCAATTCCCGGAACGTGCACGTCATTGCTTTGGATGGTGCTTTGGCTGACCCCTTCAAGCACCAGGCCTGCGCCGGTTGGCGCAGCCGAGGAAATGTGGTTTCCAGTAATTTGATTAGTTTGGCCGTTGCGCAGCGTTGCCGCGGTTCCAAGAGAGCTGGTCACGGTGTTGCCGGCAACCTGCGTGTTGCTGATGCTGTCAACTGTAAGTCCGCTTAGCACTCCAGCAACGCTGTTGCCGCTGAATATGCCGTTTTGCACGCTTGAAGCGGCAACCGAGCCGTCTATGGCGTTATCCTCGAAGCTGTTGCCGCTTGAGCTGCCAAGGTCGGCGGCGACTGTTTCACCGTCGTTGCTAATTGTGTTGCCGGTGAAGGCGTTATTATTGTTTGAGCCTTGCAACTTGAGCGCAGCCCCTTGGGTGCTCCGCAGTGTGTTGGAAGAAACCACAGTGTTTTGGAGGTTTTGCAAAAGCAGCCCTTGGCCGTTTTCTCCCCGTGCTTCCAGGTGGTTACCGGAAATTTCGCTGTCAGACATGCCAGATGCAGACATGGCTGCGGCGCCCTCTCCAATGCATTGCTCGCAGACGGCAAAATTGTTGGTAAACTGGCTGTTTGAAGCGCGGTTGCCGTCCCAGCTAACCCCTGCACAGCTGTCGATTGTCATTCCGCGGGAACCGCCTTTGGCGGTGTTGCCCCGCACGCCTACCCCATTAAGCCCGATAAAGCACATCCCCTCTGAGACAGATTCTGCCTTGTTGTCCACAATCAGGCCGGGGCTAGACTCAAAAAGATGCCCGTATGTTATGCCAGACGAAGTGCTTCTGGCGTTATTTTCAGACACCAGAATGTTCGGGCTATCAAGAGCGAATATGCCATATGAATTTTCGCCAGAATTTCGTACATCATTGCCCTTGAAAATCGAATCAGGACAGGTATCCGCATAGATTGATACCCCCCAGGTCTGGTCTGAATCAATCACGTTTCCAGAGACTTCAACGTTTGACACTGGGAACATATAGCATTCCAAGTCAATGCCCCCCATCTGCTTTGTCTTGATGTGGTTGTCAGTTATCCTAAGATTGCTGCCCCCGTACCCTCCCGTGAAAACTGCCGCATAACCGTTGGCTTGGTCCGAGCCATATATGTTGTTGGCATTTAGGACTCCGTCGTTAGTTGGAAAGAAAGAGAGGACATGCCATCCTCCAAATAAATTGTTTTTCTGGAACGTGATGTGGTCGCCCTGAGTTGCGAACATGGGCACAAATTCCGCGATTATATCGTTTTGCTCGGCCATTATGCGGCTGCTTTCTTTTTCCCCGATGCCCGTAGCGTAGCCATAAGCATCAATTTTGTTGTTTCTCGCCACACC
>CAYSQN010000104.1:0-3387 GCA_964433305.1 Microcaldota archaeon
TCCATCAATTCTCCCCATATTCTCGCCTTTCCCACCCTTCCAGCTCTCCTTTCCCCCATCTAAGGCTGAAAACAGGTCAGACTCCAAAAACTTCACGTTCCCAATGCCATTATTCTTAGCATTCTCTGTCGCGCACTTAACCGCATTGGGGTTCTTGTCCACCCCAACAACCTCGTTTTTAGGGTTTGCGCTCGCGGCAGATAAGGCGACTATCCCGCTCCCAGTGCCCACCTCAAGCACTCGCAGTCCAAGAGGGGAAACAAGGGAAGATGCATAAGTGGCAAGCAGAAACGAATCCTCGGCAGGCTCGTAAACAGTGGGGGCAATAGCGAGCCGAAGGGTGCCGAATGACACTTCCATAAGAAGCTTACCCCGTTAACCGATATATATAAATATACTATTACACACTAAAACACTTCAATAAACATCTATCTGTGATGCCATGGCAACCATTACCACTCTGAAGAAAAACCCCTACAACCCCCTGGAACTTGAAGGATTGCGCACCTTTGACAAGGAGGTGCCAGGCTCTCTGATGCTCAACCACAAAAGCATCCGGCTGCATTTTTTCCATAAACGAAAAATAACTGATGAAGAAGTAGACTCTCACCAAAACGATTTCAAGAAGATTTTCAAAACTGTCGGAAAACAGCTCGCAGTTGCGAAAAAAAACGACGACAAAGCTTATGCATGCCAGGCAATTTTCAAGTCCCTTGACCATTTTGAAGTCGAAAAAATCTCCAAAGAGTATGGGGGGCATTTGCGCCTTCCTCCGGGCAATGACATATTGGGGGCAAAGAGGAAAACCAACCCTGAAACAATCCCAGACCCCGTTTATTATCATTCAGGGCAGCTCATAAGGCTTTACTGGACACAGGATCTTCTCTCCCACTCCGGTTTTGGGGGGTTTGCCCCAACTCTAGGCTTATTGCATTTTGGAAGCCATCGCGAATCCATCCCCATGCTCAAGGGGGGGGTCTATGCGTATGTGATGCACTCCAGGGAATACCCCATTATCAAGCCAAAAATCAAACCAAACCTAGCTGATGATTATCCTTCTTTGACTGCCATGCAAGACGTCAAAAACAGCATTTCGCTTACTTATTACTCTGCTGGAAACCACCTCGGGGCGGGAAACCACAATGGGGCAAAAAGAAGCCTCGAAGACCCATCGCTGCTAAAAGACGTGATGGCGTGCTTCAGCTCAGCGCTTGAGCTGGAGCCAGAATACCCGGATGCGCTGGGTGCAAAAGCTTTTTGGGCTTCTATCCTCGTGCCCAAAAATGCACGAGACAAGGCAGGCGAGCTGCAGCTGCTTGCAAACTCAGAGCAAATACGGGGCAGGCTCGCCGAAGAATACCGCCTGGTTTATCCAAAAAAAGAAGTTCCCGCCCAATCCCCGCAAGGTTAAATTCCCAACCATGCCTCCTGCCCGCTTGCCAGCCGCTCATTTTCACTCTCACCACTCTGCCCTGTCTTCATCCCCTGCAACTCTCCCTTCCCATCACCACTCTATCTTGTCCCCTTTCCTTACTGCGCCTGCCCGAATCACTTTCATCCTAATCAAGTCAATCACCGTGGAGCCCATCGCATAGCTGCACTTCCCCCCGTCAACAATGAGGTCTGCCTTGGCTTTTATGTGCCCATCAAGTGCGGCAACGTCCGCCACTTCGGGGTGCCCAGATAAATTCGCAGAGGTGGAAACAATGGGCACAGACAACTCCTTTGCAGCCTGCCTCATGAAATAATGCTCCGGCACCCGCACCCCTACTTCCATATTGGCGGAGACTGGCAGGCTCTTCCGAAGAGGCACAATGAAAGTATATGGGCCAGGCAGCAATTCCTGCAGTATCTGCTGCTGGGCAGGGGAAACTTCGCAGTAAGAGAGCAGCATCTCAAAGTCAGAGACAATGATGGAAAGCGGCTTTCGCCCCTCCCGCTTCTTCGCCTCGTACACTTTCTCAACCGCAGTAGGGGAGAGCGCGTTGCAGCCCAGCCCGTACAGCGTATCGGTTGGATACACCAGCAGCCCGTCTTCCTCTATAACTTTCTTTGCCTGCAGCAGTGCAAAGTCGTAGTCCGAAAGGGAGATGATTTTTGACATGAGCGCACCTGCGAAAACTAGTCCGCCTCCCTCAAAACTATACTTTGCTCTTGCCCGCTTCCCTGATGGACTTGACCATCTCAGAAACCTTGGCCTTCAGGTTGCCGCCGCTTTCCAGGGCGGTTCCCACCTGCACGGCATCCGCGCCAGCGGCAATCACTGCGCCTGCCTGTGCAGCAGTCCTCACCCCTCCTCCAACAATATAGGGCACGCTAACCGCTTTGGCAACTGCGGAGACCATCTCAAGGGGCATGTGGCCCTCTGCAGGGTTGCTGCCAGAGTCGGTAAGTATGAAGCGGAAGCCTGACATCTCGGCAGAAAGCGCAAGGGCAGCGGCAATCTGCGGCCTGTCGCGTGGCACAAGGTTCACGTCGCCCACGAAGCCCACCGTGCCCCCGGGCTCAATTACAATGTAGCCCACGGGCAGTGCCTCAATTCCCATCCTTTTCACAGTGGGTGCGGCAAGCATCTGCGCCTGGCTTATCCAGTATGGGTTGCGGCTGTTGAGAAGTGACATGAAGTAAAGTGCATCAGCATACTTGGTGACAGTGGCAATGTTGCCTGGGAAAAGCACCACAGGCACGCTGGCACTGTCCTTAATGCCCTTGGTGACAGCATCCAACAGTTCGCCGTGCGCCCCGATGCTGCCCCCCACAAGCACAATGTCCGCGCCGCCCTCTGCAGCCTCCTGGCCTGCCTTTATTGCAAGCTGCGGGGATTTGTAATCCACCGGGTCGATTAGCGCAAAGAGCAGCCCGCCGCGCCTGGCAATGGCGTCCACAATGTATTTCTCAACTTTTCCAGTCATGAAAATCATCTTCACTTGCTTTTACTGCCTCTTCCTCCTCCCTTCAGCATGCCCACCATTTCCTCCCAATCTTTCACCCCTCAGAGGGGCCCCTTCCTGCTTAATCTGCCGTCTTAGCCTCTTTATATAGCTTTACCATCTGCGCCACCCCGTCCTCCAATTTGACCTTGGGCGCCCACCCAAGCTCCTGCCTGGCCTTGCGGATGGAAAACATCCTGTCTGAGGTAAGCTGCCAGATGGCATGCGGCTCAATGCCTTTCTTTCCAATAAAGGGCATGGCTTGCGCAGCTATGCTTGCCATCGCCACACTCACGTGCCCGGAGGGCGGCGCCACCCCGAGATTTTTTGCAGCAAGCTCCAACAGTTCCTGCTGGGTGCTTCTTTCCTCCCCGCAAATATGGTAAACTGCCCCGCGCGCAGTCTCCTGTTCCATTGCAAGGAAAATAGCAGAGACAACATCGTCAATGTGCACCAG
>CAYSQN010000105.1:0-3368 GCA_964433305.1 Microcaldota archaeon
GGGGGTGGCAGTTGAGGGGCCAAGGAAAGTTACATCGAACCTGAGGAACCGGGGGGGGAGGGCGCGATAATAAGAGGGGGGGTAGTGCGCAGGAGGAAAGGGCAACACAGATGCATGTTGCAGGCATATGCCGGAGGGTTTTGGAGGGGAGAATGCGGTCGCTAGAGAGGGGTGGGAGATTTTATGGCGGGATGGAAGCTGGAGGGCTGCCAGATGATGGTCGCAGGATGGAGGGGTAGGTTCCTTTTCCTTCAGTCCCTGCTGTTGAGAAGGTAGGCTCCTGTGATTATGATCACTATTGCAAGCGCTGCCAAGGAAATGAGAGGGTTGTTTTTCAGGAAGGAAACCGGGTCGGATGAGTTGCCCTCTGGCTTGAAGCTGTCAAGGAGGTTTTGCGGCGCCTCGCTTTTGTTTCCCTGCGCGGGCGGCGGGCTGGAGGAGTTTTGCCCGAATGCGCCTGCGATGCTGTCAAGCACCGAGCCTGCGGATGCCATAACGTCGCTTGAGCCATCCTGCGCAATCTCCGAGCTCATCTTTATCATTGAACTGGCGCTTTCTTCCCCGTTTGCCCGGAACATCACCGGAATGGTTGCTGAAAGAACGGACGAGTTTGAACAGGAGCCGTTCGCCACTTCGCAGTGAAGGGTGGCTTCCGCCGATTTCGCCTCCACCCCGGAGAGCACTGGGAAGAAGACCGAGGAGTTCTCCTGTGCCTGTGCAGTAATCTTTACTGCCACCACTTGCCCTTCAAGCCCGGCAAGCGCGGCATCAGGAACTGCCCACCGCGCAGTTATTGCCCCGGAGTAAAGCTTGCCCGGGATGAGCGGCTGGGAGCTGAAGCTGTACTGGTAGTCTGCAAGCTTCTGCACCGTGGTGGTGCTGAAGGAAAACTCTTCGGTGAATGCCGCGGAGAGCAGGTATGCTAGGAGAAACGCGGGAATGAAACTGGCCATGGGAAGGGGAGGGGGGAGGAACTATTTAACTGTTCAGGTGGTGCCCCATTGGAAACTGGGCGCCTGAAAGGGAAGGTGCTCAAACTCTTTGCAAGCCCGCCAATTAGGAATCGTTTAGTGCAGCGCCTGCTTCCGGAGCCAGCCGACATTGCTTTTGTAGAAGTCGCGGATGTCGTCCATTTCGTGCAGCAGCATCAGCGGGCGCTCAAGGGACAGCCCCCAGGCAAGAACAGGGTAGCGGTCGCAAAGCGGAATGGAAACCTCTGGGCGGAGTATGCCTGCCCCCCCCAGCTCCAGCCACTGCTTCTTTTTCTCAAAGTAAACCGAGATTTCAAGCGAGGGTTCGGTGTATGGGAAGTAGGAGGGCTGGAAGCGTATCTTGTTAAAGCCAAGCTTGCCGTAGAATTCCTTTAGGCAGCCAAGAAGGTCGCGCAGCGTGGCGCCTTCCCAGGCGATTATGCCTTCCACCTGGAAAAACTCGGCAAGGTGCTTGTAGTCGGTGGCTTCGTTCCGGAAGACTTTGCCCACGCAGAAGTATTTTTTTGCCTCTTTGTTTTTGCAGTAGGTGTAAAGGTAGTTTGCAGACACTGCGGTGGTATGGGTGCGCAGCACCCCTTTTTGCGCATTCTCTTCCCTCCATTGCCCGCCCCAGAATTTCTCGTGGGTTTTTTTCACCCGTGCCACCAGCTGCTCGTCGTTTGGCAGCGGAAGCGAGCCTTTGAGGTAGAAAGTGTCGGCCAAGTCCCTCGCAGGATGGTCCTGGGGCTGGAAAAGCGCGTCAAAGTTCCAGAAGGAGGACTGCATCTCCGGCCCGAGCATTTCCTCAAATCCCATCTGGGCGAAAATTTCAGAAACCTTGAGGCGAAGCCTTGAAATCGCGTGGCGTTTTGCTGGCGAGGGAACCTCCACTGGTGCAGAAATGTCATATTTGCGGAAAAGGGAATTCTTCCAGGAGCCTGTCAGCAGCATGTCACGTGTGAGGATGTTGACTTCCCCCCCTGACGGCTCAGAGGGGGGTTCCATGGCGGAGGGTTCAAGGAAAATTTCTTTTGAGGAAGTTTCGGATGCGAGCTTCCTTTTGAGCAGGACAGGGATTTCGGATTGCTCAATCGTTTCCCCCCGGGAAATTTTTTGCAGGGCGCTGTGGAGCGGGTAGTTTGGCGGGGGCGGGGAAATTGAGGCGAGCAGCCCGCCCTCCACCCTCACCCAGCCATTTTTGGAAGCCCAGGCAAGCCCGATGGTTTTCTCCTCCGCGGAAAGAGCACTGAGGGGTGCGCGCTCCAGCGCAAGGGCGTGCACCCGCTGTTCAGGAAGCGTCTTTTGCAGGCATCCCTGCCCCTCCGAAGTCAGCTTCAATGATTTGCTTTCCTGGATTTCAATGGAGAGGTATCCTTTTTCCTTCAGGCTTTGGGAAAAGGAAAGCACGGAGGAAAGAGGAATGCCGCACCTGTCTGCAAGCTCCTGTGCGCCCATCCTGCCCTTCAGGCAGGAGAGCATCTTGGATTCGATTTGGTGCAGCATGAATTGCCCCTTGGTTTTTACATTCTTCCATTTTTCCGCGCAGTGCGCGATTGCAGCCTTGCCGTCAACCATTCATCCGGTGGAAATAATACACGGAAGCTGCTGCTGAGGCGATGAGGAAGAATACCGCCAGCCCCTGCGAGCCGGAGATAATGCCTAGCACACCAGATTGCCAGAGAGTGAAAAAGTCAAGCACCTCGGCTTCCAGCGGAGACTCTATTTCATAGGTGAATGAGAACTTGGGGAGCGTGTCCCCTTTCCAGGAGAACGCCCTTTGTTCCCCGGAATAGTACTTGAGGTTTGCCACCTGGTCGTATCGGAAGGAGCTTTCAGGCTCCTCTTCCACGTTTGCCGGAAGGGTGGAGAAGTATATTTTTTCAGCGGCAGCTGGAACGGAAAATGTGATTACCGTGTCCTTCGGGAGCACCATGTCTCCCGTCTTGGTCTGCTCGAATGAAAGCGCGTCAGGCAGCAGGGAATACTTCACCGTCCGCGGCTTGTAGCGCTCAAGTGCCATCAGGCCGGAGCCGTTTTCCCCGGCAGCCACCAGATAGTCGATGACCACCATCCCGTGGCACACCCCCACGATGGAGTTGCACCTCTGGATGGGCTGGGGAAGGATGCGCAGGCTCGAGATGTCGGCATTTGCGCGGGTGATGTGGTGGCGCATGTCAGAGAGCCTGGTCCTCTCCCCCCAGGTGCCGATATCCGAATAAGCGAAGCGGGTGGCCTCGTACAGGTCCCGGCTCTGGCTGGTGTTTATCAAGATATCCAATGTTTCCTGCACGTTTGCGCTGCCATCCCTGTTGACGTTGATGAAGACATTTAGGCTGTGGAGCGAGAAGTCCGCCTCAACGCATTGGCTGGACAGCAGCAAAAGCAGGCCAAAAAGCG
>CAYSQN010000106.1:0-3355 GCA_964433305.1 Microcaldota archaeon
ACGCGACAATTAGAGAAAACTCGGCTGACACACTTTTAGAAAAAATTATTTCTTCTTTGCTTTTTTGACGGTTTTTTTTGGAATTGCTGGATTGGTGCTCGTGCTGCTTGGAATTAACCTTTACATGCTTGGGAAGATGTTGGAGGGAGGTAAGGCTTGAGCCGAAAGGGAGCGTTAAGTGGGTTGGAGTCGCGGGAAGCTGGAATTTTTAGGGGAGAGACTTGCAGAAATGATGATGGGTTGGTTGGGGGGAAGGTCTTGAAGAAGAAAAAGGGCATGCGCACAGGGGCAGAGATGATGCTGGGCGGAGGTCAAAAAGCCTCTCTGGCGAGCATTGCACCTTATTTTTCAGGAAAAAATGGGGAGTTCGCGTCCCTTGTTGGCAGGAGATTCCCATACGTGGCGGTTTTCCTCTTCTGCGTGGTTTTTGCCATCCAGCTTGGGGTGCAGGAGCCGAACCTGCATTTCCAGAAAACCGGCGCGCAGGTTTTGGTGGGCTGCTCCACCTCATTGTCCTTCGCTTATGCCGCAGGGAACCAGTTGCTGCTTTACGTACCTGACGAAAACGCCTCATCTGTGCATGCGGCTTTTGAGGGGAACGGGAATATTGATGGGGTTGTGATTGGCAAGGCCGGCTCAAGCTCGCTGAATTTGAGCAGCCTGCGGATAAACGGGCTGGAGGTTTGCGACCCTTGCGACAGGGGAAGGCATCTTCTTGGCCGAAGCGCTGGCGGAAAGCTCGAAGTTGACGCTGATTTTTATCCGGTTGCAAGGCCATTGGACCCCCCGTTGGGCGGAGGGGCATTTTTTGAAAAGCAGCTGGACAGCTATATTGAGGCGCCTCTTGAGATTGAAGTGGTTGGGGGCTGGGTTGCCTCATCCAACGCGGCCATGCCCTCAAGCTTCTACGGGATAGACGCGCCATTCCATATCCACGCCATAAAGGAGATGGGGGAGAAGATTCGAAGGTGGCAGATCCCCCCAATCGCCTACCCGTTTGCAGGGGACATTGGGGGCACTGTGATTTATCTTGCGCTTGGGACAGGAAGCGAGTATGCATATAAGCTCTACAATATCGCGCTGTTTTTTGTTCCGATTGCGCTGTTTTTACTTTTCAGCCGGAGGTTGGGGGCATATGCAGGCTCGGCTTTTCTTTTTGCCAGCCTCATCTACCTTTACCTCCCCCCTAGCGGCTATCCGATGGGCGGCGGAACCGACCTTTTCATTTATGGCATGACCCCCCATACCCTTGCCACCTATCTGTCGCTGTTTTTCCTTTATTTTGCGTATGGATTTGTATTTGAGAAGAAGGGGGTGGCGCTTCCTTCCGCGCTTTTCCTTTTTGCCATCATGGCAAACCCGAGGATACTTTTTTCCCTTGCCATCATGCTTGCGGTCCTTGCGGCAATGGCTTTGGCGCACAAGAAATTGGGGCGGGTTGCTCTGTTGTCCGCTGCTTGCGCCGGGGCATGCGGGTGGTTTTTGGCAGGAACTGCCCAGGCGTTTGATTTTGGGGGTTATGGTGTGGTAGAGGGGGCGGCGATAGACAGCCAGCTGCAGGGGGCGATGGCGTTTTTGCAGTCGGGATATGCCGTACTGCCGGTTCTTTTTGCCGCTGGAAGCTATTTTGCCATTAAACGCAAGTCTTTGTTCTTGGCGTGCTTGGCTTCGGTTGCCATTGTGGTGCTGCTTTGCGCAACCAGCCCGGAAATCAACCAGGTGGTGCCATTCCTTGACGGGCTGCGTTTCCTGCCATCGTTTTTCCTGCCAATGTTTTTCGTGTGCGGGTTTGGTGCGGCAGTGGCATTCGAAGCGCTTGTAGATTCGATGGAGGGGCTTGCGAAAATGGCTGGAATGGATAGGATTACGATGGCTGGGGCGGTGCTTTTTGGCCTGTTGCT
Organism: Microcaldota archaeon; assembly: GCA_964433305.1. Taxonomy (GTDB): domain Archaea; phylum Micrarchaeota; class Micrarchaeia; order Anstonellales; family Anstonellaceae; genus UBA10161. The sequence goes on from CAYSQN010000106.1 coordinate 1,902, forward strand.
TCCGTTTGCCGTTTTGTCAGCATCCATAATGCTTCTTGCCGGACCGGGGTACCATATGGGCTCCCCCACATTGGCAGCGGAGTACCAGTGGCTGCGGGAGGCGGATTCGATTGTTGGAGGCAGGGTGGCATTTGATGGGAGGGGGGAAATTTCCCAGTACCCGGTTTATGAGAAAATAACCGCCAGGAGTTCGCAGGCTGGAACCTACGATGCGGACAAGCTATACGAGCTGATGCGGAAAAACGGCCAGGGTATTGTCATTTTTGGGAATAACTTGAAGGTTGATTTTGGCAGCAACGAGAGCCTGAGGCAGTATTATGAAAAGATAGTTGGGGATGGTCGGTTTGCCGAATTGGTCTCTTCCGGCCCAGGGCGGGCGGTTGCGCTGCGGGAGGAGAGCATGGGAAGCAGTTTGGCCAGGAAAGAGGCTTCATATAGGGTTGAGTTGTTTGCGCTGGGGGTGGCTGCGCTGGCGCTGTGCGCGGTTCTTGCCGGAAGGGAGGAGTAGGCTCCTTACCCCAAGGAAGGGAGATCGGGCATGCCAACCGCCGAGATGACCACAGGCAGTGGCATTTTTTCCGGGGATGGCGGGGCTTGCAAAGCTTCTTCAAGAAAGGCTAGGGCCTTCTTTTCCCAATGAAAGGAAAATGTTTTGGGGGGGAGAGAAAGAACTCGCGCATTGGCGCGTGATGGGCCGAAAACCCCCCTCCAACCTTTTTTATGCTCCCGGATTTGAGAAGCATGTCCAGCCCTTCCTGTGCTCGGGCAGGGAGAATGGCATGGATGGCGCAAAATTTTGAAGAATCGAAGCTGCCGCGGTGGGAGGCGAGGTAATCGAACAGCAGTTCGCAAAGCGATTCATCCGGAATGGAACTGAGGGCTTGGAGCCTTCCTTGCAGTTCCAGCTGCTTTTTTTCAAGCTCGATTGCTTCGATGGAGGCGGTTTCTGCTGCTTTTGCAAGGGCGAGGTTCTTCCCTTCCAGCTCTTCGAAGCGCTCCAGCAGGTCATTGAACCGCTTGTAGAGAAGGTCGTAGGGGAGGCTGGCAAGCTTTTCTGAATGCTCGAGGGCAGGAAGAACGAATGAGCAAAAAGAATTGAGAATGGCTTGCGATGTTGGGAGGATGGAGAGCACCCGAAGAGCCAGCAACAGAGCCCGGTTTTGCGCGATTTGCTGGTCTTGCCCTTCAGGGCAGCTGTAAGAAAGAAAGCAGCGATTCTTGGTTATTTTGATTTCTACGAAATTGTGCGGACGGCCGGCCAAATCAGTGCTGAAATTTTTCCGGATGATGATTGCGGAGCTGTTTGTTTGGACTGAATCGAAACCGAGGCTGGAAAGTTGGGAAGCTTCTGGAGGCCATTTTTTGAAGGAGAGTGGAAATTCCGATTGGTATTTTTTCATTTATTCACCCCAACGCGGGTATTTTTGGAGTTTGGCTGGCGGCTGGCTTGGCTT
>CAYSQN010000107.1:0-3304 GCA_964433305.1 Microcaldota archaeon
ATCTTCCAGGGAAAGGAAAGTCAGGATGCACCCCCCGTTTTTGGAGTTGTGGACGAGGCACGCGCGCGAATGGAAGCTTGCGATTGCTTTTTTCAGGATGGCCCCCAGGCTCCTTTTGCCCCTGCCCGCAAATGACGAGTCGGGGATGGCGCAGGAAAATGCGTGGGCAATGGTGCGCATGTGGAATGTGGGCTTTTTGGAGGTGGTGAAAAACATGGGGGCACCAGCGGGAGGAAAAGAAAAAAGGGATTGGAAGGGAAAAGATGATGGGTTTTTAGTCCGTGGAGACTTCCTTGGCAATCGGCTCGCGCCTCTTGTAAAGTATCCTGTGCCCGCAGTAGGGGCAGCGGGTGAACTTAGTGTCTAGGGAGGCTATGTCCTTTTTGCACTTTGAACAGACGTACATGGTGATTACCTCGCATTTTTTCAGTATTTTGCCGTGCGCCATCTGCGCACCGGGGTCATCTCTTCTTGTATTCCTCGATTTGCCTTGTCGCCACTTCGCCAGCTGGGGTGGAAAGGGAGTATGTCCCGCCTGCCACTACCGCGCCGCAGGCCTTGCACTCCCAAAGCGAGTTGCCCTTGCGCCTTACCTTCTTCTTGCCGCATCGCGGGCATTCGAAAAGCGACTGGCGCAGCTTGTCGACCTTGTCTGCGCGCTTCCGAAGCTCTGCGCCGTACCTTACCTTCATGTTTGACATCTAAATCACCATTATTCTCTCAGGAGGGCGCGAAGCTCATTGCCCTTCTGGAACGATATTTCAGACATTCCGGTTAAATCCTTTTCTGAAAACGAGCCCCAGCCTCCCTTCTGCCCTGCGCACACGTGCTCTTCTGTGGTGGCAAGGGTAAGGCGCGCGTCCATCCCCTTTTCCTCGTCAAGGGAGGGGTCAAGGAAGAGGCGGTCGCCGAGCTTGCCAAAGGTGCAGCTTACCACGTCGCCTTTGAGCGGCAGCTTCCCTGCGTACTCGCCCCGGATTATCTTGCCATTTTCAATCTTGGGCATGCGGGTGCAGCGGAGCGCCGCCATTGCCGCAAGCGTGGAGGCATCAAAGAGGTTGCCATCGTGGTCAAGCACGAAGATGTCCACGTAAAGGGCAAGCACTTTGCCATCCTCCAAGAAGAATGATTCGAGGTCGATTATTTCCGCCGAGCGCAGCCCTCGGTCCACCACGCGCGCAAGCTCGATGGCATCCTCGCTTGGCGGGCCTGTCTCGAACAGGTGCGAGGCTAGGGGGAGAAGGTCTGCGGAGGTGGAAAGCACGCCCTCAGCTGGCCTGTCCGGGAAGGGGGTTGCCACATCGAACTTTATCCCTGCCAGCACCTGGCTTTTGCCGATGGTGGCAAGAGATGAGCCTTCCGCATTCTGGGACACTTCGGATTGGAGAGTCATCTTGCGGTAGTCGTTCATGCCACGGTTGTCCGGCCTCTTGCCAACAGAAAGAAGGGCCAGGAGGGTGTCGCGTTTTATCTCGTTCATGGTTTCCATCAAAATCACATCTTAGTGTGTGCGGCTAAAAGCCGCACCTTTTTCATATTTCAGTTATCACTTCATCAGGAGGAAGCGCTCCTCCTTGGGTTCATCGTAAACTTTCTTTATCGCTTCAATCTGAATTTTCCGGATGGTGTTGGCAGCCTCCTTGGCCATGCCCACACCCTCTGCAAGCTCCTCCCGGGTTAGAAGGCCGTCCATCTGGAAGAGCAGGAGGTCCCCGGTCCTTGGGCTGATTGCGATTGCGGTGTCCGATTGCCCGAAGTTGTCCTCTTCCTTCCCCAGGTCAAGCACCATTTTCCCCTCTATTTTGCCCACTGCCACTGCGGAGATGAGATCCTTCATGGGAATTCCTGCGTCCGCAAGGGCGACTGCCGCGGCGGTCAGCGCGGCGCACCTGGTGCCTCCGTCCGATTGGAGCACTTCGACATAGATTTCAATCTGCGTTTTTGGGAAGTTTTCCGAAATAATGACGTTTTCAAAGGCCTCCTTGATGACTTTGGAGAGCTCCTTGCTGCGCCTGTTGGGGCCGCTTCTCCCGTGCTCTTCAACGCCGGAGAAGGGCGCCATGTTGTAGCGGCACTTTATCACCGCGCGGTAGAGGGACTGGTCGTGGCGGGGGATGCACTCGGATGGCCCGTAAACTCCAGCCAGTATCTTGTTCTTGCCCCATTCTATGTAGGCAGAGCCGTCCGCGTCGTTTAGCACCCTGGCCACTATCTTTATTGGGCGAAGCTCGTCAGCCTTGCGGCCGTCAAGCCTTTTCCCGTTCTTCAATAATTCAGGCTTGTTTGCCTTGTTTGTGCTCATTTTTATCACCGTGTAAAAACCATTCCGTTTATTGCTGTTTTGTTTCAGCCCAATTCGCATGCCCCTTGAGATAAGCGCTTACCCTGTCGGTCAGACCATGGGTGTGCGCCTGCGCCTCAATCATCCGCACCGCCTTTTCTGCAAGCGTGGCGTTGCCCTTGCCGGAAATCCAGACGTAGCCGTTCCTTCCGGCTGACACTTCGCACCCTGTCGCGGACTGGAGCATGTCGATCATGGAATTCTTCTTGCCGATAATTCGTGGGATTTTGACCGAGGAGACTTTCACAAGCCGCCCTGCGGGAAGTTTTTTCGCGTCGGACATCTCAATCGAGCGGACTTCGTCAATCATGGAAACCCTTGCGAAAATCGTGTCCCCAAGCGCAAAGCGCTCGCGTATTTCCCTTGAGGAGAGGAATGCGCTGTAGGCGGTGTTTATGTCAACCGAGTAGCCCGAGAACTTCACTTCGCTGATAATCCCGACCACCATGTCGTCGGCAAGCGGCTCGTAGGGGCCTTCGAGGGGCACCAGTTTCCCCTCCGAGAACAGCCCCACCACAGTGGAGTATGTCTTGCCGTTGTCCACATAGGAGTAGCCAATCCGGTCCGGCTTGTCCGAAATCATTTCGCCGGGTATCACTATCCTGCTTTCAGCCATAATCATTCACCTGTCTGTTCATTTCTTGCTTCAGTTCAAACTTGAATGTCATTTCACTATCTTGGTTTGTGCCCCGCCGGCCGTCAGGCGGTTGAGCCGCTCGTAGAATTCCCCCTGCATCCCGGCAGGCATCTCCAGCACCACGATGAGGCTGCCGTCTTTGGACCATTCCTCTTTTTGAATGCCATACCCCTTTATGGTCCCATAAATCCTCTGGGCGTGCTCGGGGGGGATGCGGACCGCGACTTTTATCCGCTCGAACTTGAGCGGGATGATGGGCCGCAGCGCCTTGATGACCTCTTCCACCTGGGAAGAGGCGTCCTTGAACGCGTCTATGTGCACGCGCG
>CAYSQN010000108.1:0-3277 GCA_964433305.1 Microcaldota archaeon
CCCACCCGCAGGAAATCGGACTTCCTTATGATGCAGTTGAAGCCCTGAAGCTCCCCTTTGCCCATCCTCCCAAGAAGGTAAAGGTAGTGGTTGGAAAGCACATCAAGCACGCGCAGGAAGCGGTTGTAGTGGTCAAAGCCAAAGCCGCAGGACAGCCCGACTATGCGCCTGTCAGCCATGAGGCGGTGCACGGTGTCAAGGTAATTGGGAGGGATGACGGTATCTGCGTCTATGAAGACAAACAGCCTGCCCTTGGCGGCCCTTGCCCCTGCGTTCCTTCCTGCCCATATGCCGCTTTTCCTGGAGAAAACGATCTTGTCGGCGTATTTTTTTGCGATGGACAGTGTCCTGTCCTTGCTTTTCCCATCTGCCACGATGAGCTCGTAAGCATGCTTGGTCTTCTGCCTTGCAATTGACTGAAGGGACTTCTTGATGAGCTTTTCCTCGTTGAGGGCTGGCACTATTACCGAAATTTCAATTTTGCCGTTTTTTTTCTTCAAAAAAGCACCCGCCGAAAACAAGCTTGAGTGTCACATGCACTCCTTGTAGAACTCCTCCACTTTCCTTGCCACTATGTTCCAGGTGAACTTCTCAAGCACCCGCCTGCGTGCGCCCTTGGAGAGGGCATCCGCATGCTTCCTGTTGCCAAGCACTGCGTAAAGCGCGCGGGCAAGGTCGGAGACCGAGCCTGGCTGCACCAAAAGCCCGCTCTTTTCGTTCCTGATGATTTCCTGCATGCCCCCTATCCTGCTGGCGATGCATGGCTTGCCGCAGCCCATGGCCTCCAGAAGCGCGATGCCGCAAGGCTCGTAAAGTGAGGGCAGCGCAAAGGCGTCCACAGACTGGTAAAGCGCAGCAAGGCGGTGGTCGGTCATCCGCTCGGAGATGAAGTGCGCCTTTACCCCGATGGACTGCGCCTGGCGCTCAAGGGCGCTTTTCAGAGGGCCTCGCCCCAGTATGACTAAGTCGGCGTCCATCCCCCGCATGGCGCTGACCAGGTAGGTAAGCCCCTTTTGCGGGAGCAGCCGGGCATTGGTCATCACCTTGGGCCGAGTCAGGTTGTGGAACTCGAAGTACTCCTCCCATTCGTCATTCGGCTTGCCCGGGGCGAATATCTTTTCCTCAATCCCGTTGTAGACCACGCGCGTTTTTGCGGCGCAGCCCTTGGGCAATGTGAGATCCAAGGTGTTCAGGCTCACCCCCATGATGCCGTCGCAGCGGTTCATCAGGCGGCTGGCGACAAAGTCGTCGTAAAAGCAGCCGAAGAAGTCTGTCGCCCAGTCAATGCCGATGGGGCGGGAGTTGTGCAAGGTGAGGAAGAGCTTTTTCTTCCTGTCCTTCACCGCCTCCCCCTGCTTTGGCCCGAAGACAAACCGGTTGTGGATGTGCACTGCGTCGGCGTGCGCAAGCAATGTCTTGAGGTCAGAGTCCAGGTGCGGCATCACGGGCATGGGAGGAGGTATGGGGTGGGGCGTGTTCCAGTATATTTTTGCCTGGGTGCGCACCACGTGCATGCCCTCTATCTCTTCCTTGGGCGGGGTATTTTCCATCTGCGCGCAAAGCACGCTTACCCGGTGCCTCTTTGCCAGTCTGCGCCCGACCTCGTAGATGTGCTTTTCCGTGCCGCCGAGATAGGGGTAGAAAAACGGATTGAGCATCACGATGTCCAATGATTCTGCCATGGGTTCACCTTCGGGGGCGGCTCATAAAAGGCTTGCGCCTTTTGCGTACGTTTTTGCCTTCATCTGCAGAATGGGTTTTCTGCTGAGAATGAGGGGCTGGTCAGAAAAAAGAGCCTTTCCAAGCATCGGCATGGATGCTCGCTGATTTTTTTCAAATTCTTCCCTGCACCAATGCCCAAGGCAGGAGTTTATGGCAAACTGCCTGCTTGCCCCCACAAACCCATCCCAGCTTTTATTCCCTGAAAGCTCAAGCAATGCCTTTGCGCCTGCCTTGTTCACTTTTGCCTTCCAGCCTTCTCCAAAAACTATGCTTGCCGTTTTTATGGGGGAGAAAAAGGCGAAGTGAAGAGTGGTTGGGGGGAAGTGCAGCCTTTGCGGTGCGCTTGACAAGTTTTTCCTGAAAACCGCGCCTCCAAGTGCCACTGCGTCCACGCCGGATAAACCAGTGCCGCATGCCACCTCGGCTTCGTGGGCAATTTTTACGCACTGCAACTTGGAAAAACCGCAGCCCAAAAGTTCGTTTAGGGCAAGGGAGAGCGAAAGGGCGCCTGCTGCGCTTGTGCCAAGCCCGAAGCCTATTGGCAAGGAGGTGGAGTGGGAGATGGATAATCCGGAGGTTTCAGCGCCATGGGCAGAGAAGATGGAGAGGACTTTTTTGGAGACTGGTGCGGGGGATTTTTTCCCGTTGATGGAGATGCTGGTTGCCTTTTTCGCCTCGGTTGCTTTGGTAACCATCATCCTGCCAATGGCAAAGCCAGCGCCTGCTGCGTCTCCTTTTCCAATGGTGAAAATGCCCGTCACAAAACCGGGGCAGGCTGCAGCACAACGCATGGCAGTAGAAACAGATTAAGCAATTTAAACGTAGGGAATATGATGGGCCCGCGAGGAATCGAACCCCGAATCTTCACCGTGTCAGGGTGACGTCTTACCATTCGACCACAGGCCCAAAGTGTTGGAAATATGGACGAATTGCTCTTAAAGCGTTAGGGCTTGGGCTGGGAGGACAGGGAAAAAATAAAGAAAATGAAAACGAGGGGAACCGCCCCTTGCCTTAAGCCTTGGTGTAAATCAGCACGCCTGCGGGCTTGCGAAACACGTTGCCCAGCTTGACTGCGACCAATATGCCCATCTTTTTGGCATCTGCCATGTCGGCAAGCCGCTGGGTGATTATTCCGTCAAACACTATGGCATGCACCTCTTTTTCCTCCTCAAGGCTCTTTATCATGTCCCGCACCGGGATTTCCTTGAGAAGCGCCATGTCCGGCGAGTAGAAGCGCGCGCGAAGGGTGTTTTCAAGCTCGTCTAAGCTTGAAAGTAGCGCAGATGGCACTTCGGTTGGCCTGTTCACTGCTGGTTCTGGTGCGCTTGGGGCCGCTGCAGGAGTCGGGGCAGGCGGAATATCGTCCCGATTGTCCCGGACATGCTGGTTTTGCGGCATGGGTGCCATTGGAGGCGGCTCCTCGCGGCGCTGCCTCCTGTCGTCCCTCTGCTCGAAGCGGCGCGGCCTGTCGCGCCGGTCGTAATCGTCCCTGCGCTCGCGCTGGTCGCCGCCTATCTGCGTGCCCTGCTCGAATGGCACCTTGGCGCGCAGGCAC
>CAYSQN010000109.1:0-3241 GCA_964433305.1 Microcaldota archaeon
GCTTATTTTCTGGAAGGCGAATAGGATAATTTCTGTTTCATCCGAGGCTGTGCAGGTGCTAGGGAGGGAGACCGGGAAACAAATAGAAGTCATCCCCAACGGGATTGACACCTCGCTTTTTTCCCCCAAAGGAAGCTACAGGAAGCAGAAGCTTGCCTGCTTTGTAGGAAGGCTCGACTCAGACAAGGGGATTTTCAGCATGCTTGGGATCTCCAGCCTGCCACTCCTTTTCATCGGGCCAGATGAGGACGGGAACAGGGAGAAGCTTCGGGCCCGAGCAGCCAGGCTTGGCAGGAAGGCGCAATTCCTTGAGCTTGATTACCAGAAAATGCCCTCAGCCTATGAAAAATGCAGGTATGTGGTGCTGCCATCAAAGTACGAAGGTTTCCCGCTCACACTGCTGGAATCCGTTTCTATGGAGCGCCCTTTTGTCTCAAACGACGTGGGAGAAGTGAGGAGGACCATGGCTTCGCTTGGGATGGATGCGCAAAAGTACATGCTGGAGGAAAGCATTGGCGCCAAGCTTTCGCAGCTTGAAAAAGAGGACCTTTCAGGCGAGCTTAGGGGGGCAAGAAAAAAGCTTGCCGCTTATTCCTGGAAGGCTGTGTGCAGCAAGGTATGTTCTGTTTATTTCTCCTGCAAATGAAAAATAAGTGGAAAAAGACCGAGAAGAAAAAACGACCTATGCACGTTTTCCTCCCAGCCTCCTTCTCTTTCCAGTTTTCCCTTGCCTTGCCCTTTCCCGCTTCAGTTTGTCCTTGAAATTGATTCGGGGTCTATCCTGCCCTCCTTGTTGCCAACGAAATCCACCATCCGGTATATCTTCACCTCGGAATTTGCGGATTTGTAGGCCAGCTCGAAGCCAGGTATGGCGCCAAGGAAGTAGCCGCGGTAAAGGTTGGAGGAATAAAACGCAGTTTTTGCGTCGTCAATCCCAGCCACCCACGTGCCGTTCGCCCCAGGCCACACCGGGTCAAGGTTGTAGACCATTTCGGCAAATGCCGCATCCTGCCGGTCGTCCAGCAGGTTTATGAATCCCTTTGAGAGCACCAGATCCCCATTCTCGTCCTTGCGGTCGAGGTAGTAGGTCCCGGATATTGAACGGCCGTCGCGAAGCGTGGCCTCGCCAATGCAATATATTGGCTTGGAAAGGTCCGGCCCGTTTTTGCCAACCAAATATGCGAGCAGTCCGTTTCGGTTTTGGCTCTCGGAGATGGTGCAGATTGTTTGCGGCAGCTGCACTTTGGAGATGAATATCCGCTCGGGCGAATGCTCGAACTCGCAATCGGAGGTTCCAGGCTGCTGCAAAAGCGAGGTTTTCCCCGCATGCACGCAGCCCAGGTAATTGAGGGCGCCGTATTTGCCGCCGAATGAGTTGCCAGAGGTAATCAGTTCCAGGTCAAACAGCGCATAGCGCGAGTCGAAGTAGTTCATTGCTTTCGCAAGGTCCTGAGGGGTGCCGACTATGTAGCTGTAGGCTATCTCGCCTATCATGCCGCGGGACGCATGCTCGTTCCGAAGCACGGTCTTGCGGTCCCCGAAATAGTTTATCCAATGTCCGTAGTCCCACCAGGAGGTGACGCGGTCGCCTTGGCCAAGGTTCTTGCTTATCCAATCCATGGAGTCCACCCAGTAGGCGCCGAGCCTGTTGCACCTGAACCTCGCGCTTGCCGCGGCTTCGGCCGCGCTCTTCTGGTTAGCCTCGGTTGGGAAAAGCTCGTCCATTTTCATTTGCGAAAGCCAGCACACGTCCCCGTTGAATTGGGAGCCTATGGTTGAGGCGAATTGCGGGTCTGACCCTGCGGCGCAAATCGGCTGGATTTGCTCGGCTGGCACCCCCTTTGCCCGAAGCTCCTCGCAAAGCAAGGCGGCCTTGGGGGCCATTGCCACTGGGTCGTCCTGGTAGCGCGGCTCGAAAGATTTAATCAGGAATATTTTGGCATATGGGGTGGGCCCAGCCGCATGCACCACCGCGATGGAGAGCATGAGTGCGGCAAAAACATACGGAGAATATTCAAGCACCCGCCCCAGCTTGAACCTGGCTGCGGCCCATTGCACCGCCCGCTGCAGCGCAGCAATGCCAATTGCAGCCGCCAGGGCTATCATCAGCCCGGCGTAGACCGTGAATTTTATCTTGTTCGCCCCCACGTAAATGATGGGCACCATGAAAAGAAGCACCAAAAGCATGACAGAGGGGATTTCGCGCCCGTCGCCATTCCTGCCAAAGTGCATGGCTATCAAACCGGCGATTGAGAGCATTAGGAAGGGGAACATGAGGGAGTTTACCTTGTTGGGAGTGGAAAGGCTGTTGCCCCCCAAGATGATGTTGAAGGAGATGTCCATCATTTTGAAAAATGCGTTGCCCGCCATGCTGAATGGAGCTGAAATCAGCTCGATTGCGCCATAGCCCAAATTCCACACCGCAACCTCCGGATCTTTTGACGCCGAGTCGATATGGCCTTTCGGCGCCACGGCAAGGAAGCCTGCTTCGCCCTCAAATGAGTCGCCTGCGAGGTTTTGCTCGGCAATGGTGCGCTCAAGGGCGGTGTTGAACTCTACCGCACCAAGATAGCCACGAACCTGGTCCTTTGCCACATTGCCAAATGGGGAGAGAATGAACAGCACCGATGCTACTGCGGCAATGGCAAAGTACGTGTATCGCTTCTTTTCTTCCGGCTTATAGCGCTCAAGGGCATAATATGTCGCTGCTGCGAAAGCAAGGCTTGATAGCGCCATCAGGGTTGGCCCGTTGGTGATGGCGGAGAGCCCCTGGCCCAGATAAACGCTGTAGGAAAGCAGTGTCCCCAAAAACAGGCCGGCAAACGCGCAGGCCCCAATCACCACGAATTCGCGGTTGGGCTTGCCCCGCACAAAATAGTCGACTGACTGCAAAAACATAAGGCCGGCGAATGGAAGGACCAGCACGGACTGGAAGTTTGAGGATGCCACGGTCACAAAAAATGCGAACGCGCAAAGCAGCGCTTCGGGGGTGAGCCATGGGGCAGATGGATGGAGTTGCCCGTCCGGATGCCCAGCTTTCCCCTTTCTTGTAAGCGCCCATGCAAAAATGCCCATGGAAAGGAAAACCATCATTATGCCCACAGGCGCGGCTTCGTTTACCCCTGCGGACATCTTGAATATGGTGCTTGGCAAAAACGAGGTGAGGAATGCCGCAAAAATCCCGTACAGTCGCCCGAAAATGGAGGAAACCAACAGATATATCCCGAACGCGAGCATGGCT
>CAYSQN010000110.1:0-3234 GCA_964433305.1 Microcaldota archaeon
CTCGTCGGTCTTCCTCACCTTTGCAATCCTTTTTCCTGCAAGGGGGGCAATCTCGCGCATCACGAGCGCAAGGTCCGCGCCTGACATTTTCTGCATGCAAAAATTGGGCTGGCAGAACTTATATGGGTTCTTCAAAAGCAGCTCCAGCCACGCGGGCCAGGCGCACCCTCCCTCTTCCAAAAACCAGGCTTAATGTTCTGGAAGAGCACAGGCGTTCCAATCCTGAATGGCAGGCGGCTTTGGAATCCGGGCTCGCAGTTTCTCCGAACGCGTTCGGAGTGCTCCATCCGCAACCATTTAATACCTTTTCCAGTTTAACCCTACCTTGCGCTTAGTTCTAGTTAATTAATTGCAGCTTATTGTAATTAATTAAGTTCAAGGTCGCACAAAAAAACTAAGCGGTGGGAGTGAGAACATGAAGGTATCCGAACTTAAAGCAGGCACTGGAAACGTCGACCTCACGGGCGAAGTGGTCAGCAAGGACGAGGGCCGCGACGTAATCACCAAATTCGGCAAGAAGACGCGCGTGGCAAACGCAACGCTCAAGGACGACTCTGGCGAAATAACCCTCTCTTTGTGGGGAGACGATGCCGACCGCTTCTCGGTGGGCGACAATCTCCAAGTCGAGAAGGGCTGGGTTTCAGAATACAAGGGCAACCTGCAGCTTTCAGCCGGCAAATTCGGCAAGATAAGCAAAATCTGAGCCGGTTCGGCGGGCTACGGCAATTCAGCGATAATTTTTAGAGGTGTTAATATGGCAAAGAATGAAGGACAACAGATAATGGTGCTGCCTGAGGGCGCCAACCGCTCCTACGGCAGGGATGTGCAGCGCACCAACATCATGGTGGCTTATGCGGTGGCAAACATAGTCAGGACCACGCTTGGCCCAAAGGGAATGGACAAGATGCTGGTGAGCGAGCTTGGGGACATCGTGATAACAAACGACGGGGCAACCATCCTTGAGGAAATGAATGTGGAGCATCCGGCAGCCAAGATAATGGTGGAAATCGCAAAGACGCAGGACAAGGAAGTGGGCGACGGCACCACCACGGCAGTAATGCTTGCGGGAATGCTGCTGAAGAAGGCAGGCGACCTCTTGGACCAGGACATCCACGCCTCCACCATTGTGAAGGGCTACGACCAGGCTGCGAAGAAGTGCAGCGAGCTTCTCAACAAGATTTCCACCAAGGTGGACATCAACGACAAGGAGATACTGACCAAAATCGCATCGGTTTCCATGGGCAGCAAGTCCATTGGCGTGGGAACCAACAAGGACAGCCTTGCAAAGCTGGTGGTCGAGGCAGTCATCCAGGTTGCCGAGAAAAAGGACGGAAAGTATACTGTGGATGACGAGCTCATCAAGATCGAGAAGAAGGCTGGCGGGGACATCAACGACACCGCCCTCATACAGGGGGTGCTGGTGGACAAGGAAATGGTCCACCCGGGCATGCCAAAGAGCATAAAGAACGCAAAAATCGCGCTTCTTGACTGCGCCCTTGAAATCGAGAAGACTGAGGTGGACGCCAAAATCGAGATAACTTCCCCTGACCAGATGCAGGCTTTCCTGGCGCAGGAGGAGAAGATGCTTCGCGACATGGTGGAAAAAGTCGCCCACAGCGGCGCCAACGTGGTCTTCTGCCAGAAGGGCATTGACGATGTGGCACAGCACTACCTCAACAAGAAGGGCATTTCAGCCGTCCGCAGGGTGAAGAAAAGCGACATGGAAAAGCTCTCCCGCGCATCGGGAGGCAAGATAGCCACCACCCTTGATGATTTGTCATCCAAGGACTTGGGCGCGGCAGGCGACGTGAACGAAAAGTCCATTTCCGGCGAGAAAATGGTGTTCGTGGAAAACTGCAAGGACGCAAAGAGCGTGACCATATTCGTGCGCGCATCAACCGACCACGTGGTGTCGGAAGGCGAGCGGGCGATTGTGGACGCAATCGGAGCAGTCTCCTCCGCAGTGGAGGACGGCAGGTACGTGACTGGCGGGGGCTCCACCGAGCTTGAACTTTCCATCCAGCTCTCCAAGTACGCCACTGAAATAGGCGGCCGCGAGCAGCTTGCCATCCAGGCATTTGCCGAGGCGCTTGAAATCGTGCCCCGCACGCTTGCCGAAAACGCAGGCATGGATGCCATCGATGTCCTGGTGGCGCTTCGCTCCAAGCACAAAAAGGAGGGCGGCGAGCACTTCGGGGTGGATGTGTACTCTGGTGAAATAGCCGATATGAAGGCGCCAGGGGTGCTTGAGCCCCTGAAGGTGAAGACCCAGGCCATTGCCTCCGCATACGAAGCGGCAAAAATGCTTCTGAGGATAGACGACATGATTTCCTCAAAGGGCAGGGCAGGCGCAGGAGGGCCAGGCGGCATGCCCCCAGGTGGAATGGGCGGCGCAGGCATGGGAGACTACTAAGAAGCCTCCACAACGCCCCAAGGCACTAGCCCAATAACAGGCTGGGTTGGCGTTTGCCAACCCACCTCTTTTATTTCTTTTACATTCATTCTCTCCTAGCTGATTCCATGGATGCTATAACAACCACCTATTCATCTGTCGCCTCCATTCTTCAAGGAGAACACACTGCAAAGGCAGTGAAGATACGCGGCTGGGTGCACCGCTCTCGCACGAGCGGAGGCCTATGCTTCCTGGTGGTTCGCGACTCCACAGGTGTTATCCAGTGCGCGGTGAAAAAAGACGCAGTAGGCGAAAAAGCGTTTGCCGATGCATCCGCAGCCTACATCGAATCCACCATTCTGGTTGAAGGCACAGCAAAGGAGGACAAGCGCGCGCCTGGGGGCTTTGAGCTTTCCGCCTCGCAGGTAAAGCTTGTTGCGCAAGGAGAGCCTTTCCCAATAGCAAAGGACCAGTCGGTGGAATACCTGCTTGACACCCGCCACCTCTGGCTTCGCTCCCAGCGGCTCACCTCCATAATGAAGGCGCGCCACCATCTCGTTCGCTACTTGCGAGAATTCTTCGACTCACAGGACTTCTATGAGTTAGCTCCTCCAATAATAACCGGCGCAGCCTGCGAGGGGGGCTCCACGCTATTCGAGCTTGACTATTTCGGGCAGAAAGCCTACCTGACGCAAAGCAGCCAATTGTATGCAGAAGTATTCACCACTGCTCTTGAGAAAGTGTACGTGCTTGCCCCTTCCTTCAGGGCAGAGCCCTCAAGGACAGTGCGCCACCTCTGCGAGTACTGGCACCTTGAGCCTGAAATGGCTTTTTACAACCAG
>CAYSQN010000111.1:0-3190 GCA_964433305.1 Microcaldota archaeon
AGTCCCCGGCGGCAAGACCGGGATTGCGCGAGGCGGCGGCCTCATCCACCTGCGAGATGCCGCACTTCCTCCTCCCTCCGCCTGACAAAATTTCCTCCATTGCGCTGCTGCTTGGCATCATATCCGACAGCGCGGGTTTCAAGTCCTCGACAAGCCGCACCTTTGAGGCGGTCGCCAGCCTGCTTGAGAACTGCCCCCTTTCCTATTCAGAGCTTTACTCGCTTGCCATCTCCCCGGAAACATTTGGCGAGCGCCTCGAGTCCATCCGCTCCTGCAGGACCGTCTCAGCCGAGCGCATCGGGGGGCGCATAGTGGCAACCTCCATGGCAAAAAGCCACGAGGCGCACTTCGCCGACCTGCTGATTTCCATGGGCGCGGACATCGCATTTGTCGCCTGCGAGGGGGAAGAGGGAAGGATTTCGGCGCGCATGCGCCCATCGCTGCGCGGAATGGTGCATCTGGGGGCAATAATGCACGAAGCCGGAAAAATGCTCTGTGGGAATGGCGGAGGGCACGAGCTTGCCGGCGGGGCGACAGGCGAGATAGCCAACCTCCGCCCTGCCTTGGGCCTGTGCGTGAAGCTTGCGGAATCGCAATTATTGTCATCCGAGAGCGGCAGGGTAAAAAAAATCGAGTGGTGATCCCAAGGGTCGAAAATCGGGCAAGGGGGCATAAAATGGGGGGCTGCCTTTCCCCCAAAGCAAGGGTCATGGCATAAAAAAGCTTGAGTTATAAGAAGGGCTAAGAGCAAGGGTTAAGGTTGAGGTAATTTCATGCCAGTGAACGTTGTGGTAGGCGCGCAGTGGGGGGACGAGGGCAAGGGCAAGATAGTGGACTTCTGCGCGCAGCGCTCGGACATGGTGATCCGCTTCAACGGCGGGGCAAATGCGGGGCACACTCTGGTGGTTGGGGGCAAGACCTACAAGCTGCACCACCTGCCCTCAGGCATCCTTTACCCTGAAAAAATCAACATCATCGGGAACGGCACCGTGCTTGACCCCAAAAAGCTCCTGGAGGAGCTCTCCATGCTGCAAAAAGGCGGCATCTTCCCCCAACTGGCAATTTCCCCCCGCGCCCATGTGGTGATGCCCTACCACTTTGTCCTGGACGGGGCCGAGGAGGAAAAGAAAGGGGCCTCCGCCGCCGGCACCACCAAGCGCGGTATCGGCCCGTGCTACTCGGACAAGGCCTCCCGCTTCGGCATAAGGGTGGCTGACCTGATGGACGAGCCCACCTTCCGCTCCAAGCTCTCGGTGATGCACTCCATCAAAATACGCACTATTGAAGGGGTTTACGGCTTGAAACTCCAGGAAACCGAAGAGCAGATTCTTCGGCAGTACCTGGTGTACGCCGACAAGCTGCGCCCTTATGTGAAAGACACCATGCCCATGGTGCACGAGGCAATCTCCGGGAAAAAAACCATCCTTCTTGAAGCCGCGCAGGGAAGCATGATCGACATCGACCACGGGCTGTATCCATTTGGCACCTCCTCCTCAACTACGGCTGGGGGCGCCTGCACCGGCTCAGGCATAGGCCCCACCCAAATAGACGAGGTGATCGGCGTGGTGAAGGCTTATACCTCCCGAGTGGGCGGCGGGCCCATACCAACCGAGCTTAAGGATGCCACAGGCGACGCCATCCGCGACAAGGGCGGGGAGTTCGGCACCACCACCGGGAGGCCGCGGCGAATCGGCTGGCTTGACATCGTGACCCTCCGCCACAGCGCGCAGGTGAACGGCATGACCGGCCTCGCATTCACGCGCGTGGATACGCTCTCGGGGATCGACACCCTGAAGGTCTGCACCCACTACTCGCTTGACGGGAATGAAGTGCATTCCCACCCTCCCTCATCTGAGGGCTTCTCGCGCTGCAAGCCAAAATACGAGGAGCTTGACGGCTGGGAAGATGTAGGCAAGCAAGGCTGGCAGGATGCCGCGAAGAGAGGCTACAAGGCGCTTCCCAAGGGCGCGCGCGCCTACCTCGAGTTCATCTCCAAGTCCGTGGGGGTTCCAATTTACATCGTTTCAGTCGGCCCAGGCCGGGAGGAGACGATTGTTTTAAAAGACATCTTCAGAACAAAATGACGAAGTTATCCCGCAAAAAGCTGGCGCTTTTTGCGAACCTGTCGAGCGACACCTCGCTCGACAATTTGACAAATTGCCTGTGAGCAATTTGTCAATGCCCCTGTAGCTCAGCGGTAGAGCGCGTGCATGGTAGAACCCTTTTTTCGCCTCCAGATGGGTACGGCGAAAAAAGCGTCGCACTTTTCGCTTCGGCGAAAAGGCGCCCCTTTTTGCCGGAAGGCAAAAAGAGGGTCGCGGAAAACGTGGACGGACATCCTCCTCGGAGGTCGGTCCCATCAAGCACGAGGTCACGAGTTCAATCCTCGTCGGGGGCTTTTCGCTCCGCTCAAAGCCCCCTCTTTTGCCCTTCGGGCAAAATCTGGGCAACTTCGTTGCCCATCGTCGGGGGCTTCTTTTTCTATTCAAGCCAAAATAAGCAGCAATCTCCTTTCTCAAATCTCAACCGTATCGCCAAGCGCGGGCGCGGAGGCCTCAAAGCCTTCCAATTTCAACTCTTCAGCCAGCTGCGGGCACTTGTCCCCATGCACGCAGAAAATCCTGTCCGGCGAAATCTTGCGCGCCATGTCGAAAAGCTCGCTTCTCCCCGCGTGCGCGGAGAAATCAAGGTAGGAGTGTGATGCCTTGGGCTTTATCTTGACCCCGTCGTACTCCACAAACCCGGAGTTGAGGAGGTTGTGCCCGTTGGTGCCCTCCACGCAGTAGCCGGTGAAAATAGCCTTGGACTCGCTTCCCAGCTTAAGGAGGTAAGAGAGCGCAGGGCCGCCTTGCAGCATGCCCGCGGTGGCAATCACCACGCAGGGCCTGCGCAGCACCTTGTCCCGCTCGTTCCTGTGCCTTATGGGCGTGCACGATTCCATATCCTGCCTATATCCCTTGAAGTCCTTAATGTAAGCGGAATAGTGCGAAAGCGTGTCAGTGACCCTGGAGCCCATCCCATCCACGAAAATCTCAACATCCTTGTTTACCGCACGGACAATCCTCACCAGCTCCTGCGTCCTTCCTATTGCAAATGCAGGCAAAAGCACCGTACCTCCGTTCCCAAGCGTCTCCGCAAGCTGGCGGCCGAACTCTATTTCCAGCTCCTTGCGGTTCGGATGGTCGCGGTC
>CAYSQN010000112.1:0-3147 GCA_964433305.1 Microcaldota archaeon
GCGCGATAATCGGCTTCCTCCTCCTCAAGGAGGAAGAGGCATCCAACATACGCAAAATAGTGCGGGGAAAGGCGCTTGGCCTTCCTCCCGAGAGGATTTCGGAAATGCTGGTACTGGTAGGTTAAATTTCAAGTGATTTTCATGGCAGAAAGAAAGGAAAAAATCGCGGTGATTGCAGACTCCCCGACCTGCACGGGCTTCCGCCTCGCCGGAGTGGAGCACACGCACACCCTTTCGGGGGAGGCGGCAGAGGCCAAGCTCTCCGAGCTTCTCTCAGACGAAACATTCGGCATCATCATAGTCACCGAGCGCATGCTTGAATCAGCCGACTGGAGGCTGAAGAAGCGGGTAGAGGCAACTGCAAAGCCAGTGGTGGTCGCCATCCCGGACTCGCAAGGGCAGGTGGAGCAGGCGGAGTCCTTAGGCAAGCTGATAAAGCGCGCGCTGGGTGTGGACTTGGCTAAGAAATGAGAGAAGATCAATGCTCATAAGAGGTGTTCAAATGGGAATATTGCACAGGATTTCAGGGCCGGTCGTGGAAGCGCGCGGAATGGCAGGCGCACAGATGTTCGACCTTGTCAAAATCGGCAAGGAAGGGCTGACAGGGGAAATAATCAAGATAGTTGGGGACACCGCGGTCATCCAGGTTTACGAGGAGACCTCGGGCCTGAAGCCTGGCGAGAATGTAGAATCCACCGGCCTGCCCCTCTCGGTAGAGCTGGGCCCCGGCCTCCTCAAGAGCATTTACGACGGCATCCAGCGCCCGCTCAACCTCCTGGTGGAAAAAGGCGGCCCATTCATCACCCGCGGGCTTTCCGTGCCTGCGCTTGACAAATCAAAGAAATGGGATTTTGTCCCGGTTGCCAAAAACGGCCAGAAGGTGAAAATAGGCGACATACTTGGCACTGTAAAGGAAACCGAGCTTATCGTGCACAAGGTGATGGCCCCAAGCGAGGGCACGGTTTCCGACATCCGCGCAGGCGCCTTCACCATAACCGAGACAATCTGCAAGATAGGCGAGGCGCCCATGCAGATGCTGCAGCGCTGGTCGGTGAGGAAATCCCGCCCGGTCATGGAGAAGTTCGACCCCAACATCCCCCTCATCACAGGGCAGAGGGTGGTGGACATGTTCTTCCCGATTGCAAAGGGAGGCACGGTATGCGTGCCAGGCCCGTTTGGCTCCGGAAAAACAGTCACGCAGCACCAGTTCGCCAAGTGGTCGGACACCCAAATAGTGGTCTACGTGGGCTGCGGCGAGCGCGGCAACGAGATGACCGAAGTGCTCACCGAATTCCCGCACCTTGAGGACCCGCACACCAAAAAGCCCCTGATGGAGCGAACCGTGCTCATTGCAAACACCTCCAATATGCCGGTTGCTGCAAGAGAGGCGTCCATCTACACTGCAATCACTATCGCGGAGTACTACCGGGACATGGGCTACGACGTCGCACTCATGGCGGATTCCACCAGCCGCTGGGCAGAGGCCCTTCGTGAAATCGGCGGAAGGCTCGAGGAGATGCCAGGGGAGGAAGGCTATCCCGCTTACCTGGGCAGAAGGCTGGCAGAGTTCTACGAGCGGGCTGGGCGAGTGGCCTGCTTGGGGAACGACGGCCGAAGCGGCTCCATCACGGTAATAGGGGCAGTTTCCCCCCCTGGAGGGGACATCAACGAGCCGGTCTCCCAAAACACCTTGCGCGTCACCAAAGTATTCCTCGCGCTTGACTCCTCCCTGGCACAGCGAAGGCACTTCCCTGCCTTCAATTGGCTGCGGAGCTATTCGCTTTACACCGACTCCCTTGACAACTATTACGTGCAAAAAATCTCAGCCGACTGGGTGGAGCTTCGCAAGGAGGCCATGGCGCTTCTGCAAAAGGAGGCCGAGCTTCAGGAAATCGTGCAGCTGGTTGGGCCAGACGCCCTCCCGGAAAAGGAGCAGGCAGTGCTTCTGACCACCAAGATGGTGAGGGAAGACTACCTGCAGCAGTCCGCCTTCCACGAGGTGGACACGTATTCCTCCATGAAAAAGGAATACCTGATGCTGCGCAACATATTGCGCTTCCACCACAGGGCAATGGCGGCGGTGGAGCTTGGGGTGCAGCTCAAGAAGATCATGGAGCTGCCCATCCGCGAGAGAATCGCGCGCGCAAAGGAAATCCCAGAGGCGAGGATAAACGAGATAGATTTCATGGGCTCTGAAATTGACAGGGCGTTTGACTCGATTGCCAAGAAATAAGCTGAGGGGTGCAAAAGAAAAAAACAAAACATTTGCTCGGGTGATAACAATGAAAGAATACAAAACAGTGACTCAGATAGCAGGCCCGCTTGTCTTCGTGGAAGGCGTCTCGGACATCGCTTACGGCGAAATAGTGGAAATCACGCTGCCCTCTGGGGAAAAGAAAAAGGGGCAGGTGCTTGACACCCAGAAGGGAATCGCGGGTGTCCAGGTATTCGGCTCCACCGCAGGCATCAACACCACTGAGACATCCGTCAAGTTCCTTGGCGAGACGATGAGCCTTGGGGTTTCCTCCGAAATGCTCGGCCGCGTGTTCAACGGGCTAGGCGAGCCGCGCGACCGCGGGCCAGCCATCATAGAGGAGAAAAGGCTGGACATCAACGGCGCGCCCATCAACCCATATGCGCGCGACTCCCCATCGGACTTCATCCAGACTGGCATCTCCACCATTGACGGAATGAATACCCTGGTGCGAGGGCAGAAGCTGCCCATCTTCTCCGCTTCCGGATTGCCCCACAACCAGCTTGCGGTGCAGATAGCAAGGCAGGCAAAAGTGGCCTCCTCGAAAAACGAATCCTTTGCAGTGGTGTTCGCGGCAGTGGGCATTACAAACGAGGAGTCATTGTTCTTCATGCGCGACTTTGAAAAGACGGGCGCGCTTGAGCGTGCAGTGCTGTTTCTCAACCTCGCGGACGACCCATCAGTGGAGCGCCTCATCACCCCCCGCCTTGCGCTGACCACCGCGGAATACCTTGCATATGAAAAGGACATGCACGTGCTTGTCATCATCACCGACATGACCAACTACTGCGAGTCGCTTCGTGAAATCGCGGCCGCGCGAGAGGAGGTTCCGGGAAGGCGAGGCTACCCGGGCTACATGTATACCGACTTGTCCAACATCTACGAGCGGGCGG
>CAYSQN010000113.1:0-3135 GCA_964433305.1 Microcaldota archaeon
TATCTTGATGGTGGACAGTGGCGGGAAGTCCGGGATGTCAAGGCCGTAGCGGAGGATTTCCGGCTTGCGAAGTATCAGCCCCACAATAAACACTGCCGCGGACATCATCCCCAGCAGCAGCACCAGGGGGTTGTCCCAGAAGTTCCTGGGTTGCTTGTAAACCAGGGGGATTTTCTTCTTCCAGCTGTCCCCGGCATAAAGCACTATGCTGTGGTTGCCTGGCTTTATTTCCCCGCCAACCGAGTACTCAACCACGGTTTTGCCGTCCTTGAAGTCCTCTTGGGAGGGGGTGAAGCGGCTGGTTGATGAGCCGTCGAAAGTCAGGGTCAGCGACTTGGGGTTCACCGCGCCGTATTCGGAGTAGAGGGAAATGGTGAATTTGCCCTTGGGCCAGTCGGATGAGAGCATGTCCACGTGGATGTCGGCCACATCAAGCTGGCAGGAGGCGTAAACCTTGTTTGAGGCGTCCTCCACCCTCACCACGTAGCTGCCAGGCTCGGCATTGACTGGAAAGTCGTTGGTTTTCTCGGTGGTGGGGTTGGTGAGGCCAAGCTCGAGCTCCTCCTCCTGCAGAAGGGCTGCGTCCTTGTACATCCTTATGAAAAGCTTGACAAGATTTGAGTCGTTTTCCTTGAGCTGTATGTTGAGGCGGTTGCGCTGGGAGGAGAGGTAGAATGGGAGGATGTTGAGGTCCCTTGGGGTCATCTCGCCTTTGGCTTCCTTGGAGATTTGGAATACCGTAGATGTCCTCCGCTGTGCCCCCTTGGCATCCGTGCCCACCGTGGAGAATTTGACGAATGCGCTCTCTGAGTCAAACGGGGTGGTGAAAAGCGAAAGCCGCTTTGCGCCCTGGCCCAGGTTGGCTTCCGAACCGGCGGATGACACGGGCGGGAGCCAGCGCTCTTCCTTTATGAGCCTTACGATGTCCTGTGCGGCTGCCTCCCCGCCCTCGGCGCCCCATCCACCGTCAAGGGATTGGGGCAGCAGCAAAAGCGAGCCTGGCCCCTTCTTTATCACTGAAACCGAACCGTAAATCTGCCCACCTGAGGAAAGCCCCTGGCCGGTGGCGGATGGGGCGGCGTTGTATTGGGCGTCAAAGAGGCGGAAGCCTTCCTGCGAATCAAGGCGGGTCCGGGTGAACTTGTTGAATGCGATGCCGCTGTCCACAGTGTTGGGGATGGTGGTCCGGCTGCTGTCAATCACCGTGCCGTCGAAAGGGCGCCCGATGTAGACTATGGTGACGCCGCGGGCCAATAAGTCGCGGTAGGAAAAGTCGCTTCCCATCCCAACCAGCTCTTTGGGGAAGTAGCCGGTTGGCACCACCACCACCGAGCCGCCCTGGAGCATCGGAAGGTGTGCCATATCGATTTCGTTTATCGAAATGCCTTGCTTTTGCATGCCTTCGAACAGCTTTTTGCGGAAGACCGGGTAATTGTCGGCGCTGTCGCGGGCATAGTCCAGGAGGAACGCCTGGGTGGCTGGGCGCTGGAGGAAAAGTTCGGCGGTGAAATTGAGCTGGCTTAGGTTTGCGGAGTAGTAGTCCACCAGCAGGTATGCCGAGCGGCTCACCCGGTCATTTTTTGCGTATGATATCACTTCGGAGCCGGTGACTTTCGAGGAGAAGCTGCCCTCGAAAATGTCGGGCGTCGGGATTTTTTCGGGCTCTGGAGGCGCGGTGCCCAGCACAAATCCTATGTACACGCCCCCCAATACGATGAACCCCAGCACCACGCCAAGGATTATCAGGAGCATCCGGGTGGTTGAGGAAAGGGGGACACTATAGGCGGCGGGCTCAGGGTTTTTTTCAGATGGCTTTTTCCCCTCTTTCCCCGAACCTGCGGCGGGCTTCCTTGAGAGCATCTGCTTGAGTTTTTCCTTCAGCTCGTCCGCTGGGGTCTCGGCCTTTTTTTTCTGCATGAAGCTTTTGCTGGCGGTGTATTTCCTGCGGGTGTCAAACACGTAGGTCTTCTTTGCAATTTTGAGCCTGGACAAGTCGCCTTCCGCCATAAAACATCCGCCTTAGCCCTTGGTTTCTAGGTAGCCTTCGGTCACAAGCTTGTTGAGAATCTGCTCAACGCGAGTCTCGGAAATATTGTAAACCTTGGAAAAGTCGGCGATGTTTATCTCCCCCTTGTGCTCGGAGAGCCACTCTTGGACCTTGAGGGAAAGGACTGAGTCCGAGAAAGTCTCCAACGACCGCAGCTTCAGCGTCAGCTCGTCATTGCGCGACTTGAGCTCGTAATTCTCCTTGGAAAGGGCGGCGTTTGACTCCGAGAGCTCCTTTATCTTCTTCTGCGAGCCTTGCTGGTCGGTTTTCAGGTTGTCGTAAAGGGAGTATAGCCTGTCATAGTCCAAAGAAACGTATTCTATCATGTCGGCAATCGCAGCCTCAAGGAGCTGGAAGACCTGGCGCATTTCCACTTCATAGCATCCTTCCGCGATGGTGAGCAGGTTGAGGAAGTGCCGCAGCACGTCTATCCGTCTTTTTTTGGGGCTCATGTTGGCAAGGCAGGTGTAGTTCACGTCAATTGCCCCGGGCCTGAAATAAATGATTGAAAACAGGTAGGGGTTTTTCTGGATGTCGCGGTTTTCGACGTTGAGAACCGACAATGTGTCCTTGTCTATGCTCATCTCCAAAAGCGCAAGCTCGGAGAATTTCCTGGTGATGTCGTTTGGGGAAACCAGCCTGTGCGCCTTCAGGGAGAAGCCGCCCACCGAGGGTGCGGCTGGCAGCGGCTGGCCCTTGGCTATGCCGGTTGCCTGCGGGGGCTGCGATTGCCTTGCGCCCGAAGTTGGAAGCTTTATCTCTGCCAAATATTCACCCTTTCTGATTTGCCCGCCTGCAGCTCACCTTACAGGTTTGCCCCTTTTATTCGTTTCTCTGAAGTTGGGAGTAGCTGATGCGCGGGGAGGCGCAAGGAAATGCGGTTGCATCTGCCGTGTTTGTTGCCAAAAATGGAAGGTTAGGTTTAAATAGGCTTTGAAGAATAATTTGGATGGGAGGGGAATTGTGACAAACTTAAAGAAGAAACAATCACATGTTGACTCCGACCCAACGCCTGAAAAAAAGCTGTTAGGCCGCCCCCCAATCACAGATAGGATGCGTGCCCGACAGTACTTGTCCGAATCCCCATG
>CAYSQN010000114.1:0-3087 GCA_964433305.1 Microcaldota archaeon
GCGCAATCCCCAAATCCGCCACCTTCGCCAAGTTATCCGTGAAAACCAAAATTCCAAGGAGGATGAGCAGCGCTCCGGCAACATAATTGAAATATCTCGGGTAAGGGCCAAGCTTTCTTATCGCTCCCCTTGCCTGCGCCACAAACGCGCCCACCGCCAAAAACGGGATTCCAAGCCCAAGCGAGTAGGAAAACAGAAGCACGAATGATTGCCCCGGGGCAGTTGCCGCAAGGGCAAGGACCGCGCCCAATATGGCGCCCACGCAAGGCGACCATGCAACCGCAAAGCTTGCTCCAAACGCGAAGGAAAAGACATAGGAACGCTTTATGCCCTCCCCTGGCTTGAAGCGGTGCTCGGACTGCAGGAAGCCCAGCCTGATAAGGCCTAGCATGTAAAGCCCGAAGGCGATTATTATCACTCCCCCTATTCTGGAAAGCCAGATGCGTACGTCATAAGATGCCGCGCCAAGCGCTCCGTTCAAGAGCACCCCGAGAATCGAAAACACAACCGTAAATCCAAGAACATACGCAACCGCATTGAGGAATACGCGCAAACGGGAGGCTTTTGTGCCTTTCTGCAGCCCCACTCCCCCCAAGTATGAAA
The DNA here is from genome assembly GCA_964433305.1 of Microcaldota archaeon. GTDB lineage: Archaea > Micrarchaeota > Micrarchaeia > Anstonellales > Anstonellaceae > UBA10161. The sequence continues at coordinate 604 of CAYSQN010000114.1, forward strand.
GAAAGCCCGGCACCAATGGCAGCACGCAAGGCGAGGCGAACGAAAGCAATCCGGCCAGGAACGCCCCTGCAATGCCAATTTCTCCAGCCATGGGCCGTGCCTCAAGGGAGCCGCATCTGGCAGCCGCCCAGCATCCGATTCCACCTGATGTTTTTTATTGGTAGCCACCCAATCTTCTTCATGGAGCTCCAGTTCAGGCACGCGCTTGCGGCGATAGGCGCCATTCTCATCGCAATCGGGCTCTCCTCGGTTCTTCTCAACATGAAAGGCCCGGGCGGTGAATCCGACTACCTGGACGCGGTGTCCATCGGCTTCTCCTCCGCATTCCAGTCCATCTTCGCAGGGGTGATTATGGGCGTGGGGGTGGCGCTAATCACAGAAGCAATGCTCCAGGCGCTTCCCATCAGGCAGCAGCGGGTCCTGGCAGGGGCGCTCCTTTCCATCGCCGCGGTGCTGCTTGCAGCCTATTCCGTCTTGGATGCAGGGCAGGTGACTTTCTTCAGCATGCTGGTATTTTTCACCTCCCTGACATTTTCCATGGGGATGGCGATTTCCTGCACTGCGATGGGCCTTTCGGCACTTGCCGCACGCCTCCTTGGCGGCAGGCAAAAGAAAAAGCAGAGGGTGCAGCCCTACTGACCCATAGTGCGCGGCCATGCCTGTGGCTTGAGCCGGGGGTTCGCCACACCTTATGGAGCCCCACAGCCCCCTCTCGGGGATGAAACATTATTTAAGCTTCCAGCAGATAGGTTCCTCCACAGGTGGATGGATTGAAAAAAGAAGAGCCCAATTCCTCAAGCGGCACATTCGCACTCAAGGCTGGCCTTGCCCAGATGCTCAAAGGCGGCGTGATAATGGATGTGATAAACGCCGAGCACGCAAGGATTGCGGAGGATGCCGGCGCGGTTGCGGTCATGGCCCTTGAGGCAGTTCCCTTTGACATCCGGCGCAACGGCGGGGTTGCCCGCATGGCAGACCCATCCAAAATAAAGGAGATAAAAAAAGCGGTAACCATTCCGGTCATGGCAAAGTGCCGCATAGGCCATTTCGTGGAGGCGCAGATTCTCGAAGCATTGCAAGTTGATTACATTGACGAGTCCGAAGTCCTTACTCCTGCTGATTTGGAGCACCACATAGACAAGTGGCGCTACTCCGTCCCATTCGTCTGCGGGGCGCGGGACCTGGGCGAAGCCCTGAGGAGGATTTCGGAGGGCGCTGCGATGATACGCACCAAGGGCGAAGCCGGAACCGGCAACATAGTCGAGGCGGTAAGGCACATCCGGGCGATGAACAAGGGAATTTCCAATATACGGGGAATCGGGAAAAAGGAGATTGCACAGGCAGCCCATGACATGCGCGTGCCCCCCTCCCTTCTGGAAAAGGTGGTGGAGCTAGGCCGGCTGCCCGTCGTGAATTTCGCGGCAGGCGGGGTCGCCACGCCCGCAGACGCCGCGCTTTGCATGCAGCTTGGCTGCGATGGCGTGTTTGTGGGAAGCGGCATTTTCAAGTCCTCGGACCCTGAGAAGCGGGCGCAGTCCATCGTGGATGCGGTGGCGCACTTCAACGATTCAGGGCTTCTTGCCGCCTCCTCCGAGGGCATCGGAACGGCCATGGAAAGCCTGGACATTTCCAAGCTGCAATCCCACGAAAAGCTTTCAAACAGGGGTATCTGATTGAAAAAAATAGGCGTGCTTGCCTTGCAGGGGGGCGTGGAGGAGCACATCTCCGCCCTGCTGTCGGCTTCCGAAAAAATGCACCTGCCTGTTCAGGTGGTGGAGGTGCGCAACTCCGAAGGCCTCGAAGGCCTGGATGGCATCATTTTGCCAGGCGGCGAATCCACCTCACTTTCCCTTCTCATGGCTCGCGCCGGCATTTTCCAGCAGGTTTCCCAAGTGCGCAAGATAATGGGGACATGTGCGGGCGCCATACTGCTTGCAAAAAGCGTGAAGGGAGAAAAGCAGGGGCAAAGGTTCCTTTCCCTCATGGACATCTCGATTGACCGGAATGCCTATGGGAGCCAATCGCAATCCTTCGAGTCGAACATAACCACCGTCTTTGGCACCATGAACGGCGTTTTCATCCGTGCTCCGAAAATGACGGTGGAGTCAAAAGAAGTCCAGCCCATGGCCTTCCACGGGCAGGATGCGGTCGCAGCCTACCAAAATACCGGCGGCAGGCACTTCATCGCCGCTACCTTCCACCCGGAGCTCACAAGCACGCGCTTCCACGAGTTTTTCATCAAATTATAGCTCTAAAATTAGTGAAATAATTATTCTAAACCTGATTTCCACGCCCGCAGTGCACGCAGACAAAGCCTATCTTGCACTGCTCGCGGCCGCAGTTGCCTCGCCCGCACATCTTGCAAGTCTCGGTGGCCACCCGCCCGCACACCGCGCACATCCCGGCTATGTTCATGCACCTATAAAGCCCGGCTAGCTTTTTATTGTTTGCACCCGTTCTCCAGTTGCGATCAGCATGTACAGT